>NZ_JACAOX010000002.1:520024-771352 GCF_013386015.1 Pseudomonas sp. B6001 | reverse complement strand
ACTTCCAGAATCTGCCGTCAACCCTTAATTCAGCTTTTCTATCAAATAGGCATTTCTGGCTAAAAACCGACCAACTTCCCTCCATATAGAGAGCCTCAACAACCCTCTATATAGAAGAGAAGCTTCAGATGACCCCGGCCTCCCTCAAAGCCGACACATTCGCTGGCGTCAAACCCAGCACTTGCTGCAGCACCTGATGGGTATGCTCACCCAACAGCGGAGGTGCGCTGCGGTATTCAACAGGCGTCTTGGACAGGCGCATAGGACTTGCCACCTGGGGCACAGTACCAGCCAACGCATGAGGCAACTGCATCGCCAACCCGCGCGCTTTCACCTGAGGATCGGCAAACACCTGCGCCAGGTCATTGATCGGGCCGCAAGGCACACCTACTCGCTCCAGCTGAGCCACCCATTCAGCCGTGCTCTTGAACACGGTAGCCTGACGGATCAACGGAATCAGCACCGCCCTGTTAGCCACTCGCAGCTTATTAGTAGCAAACCTAGGATCATCCGCCCACTGGGGCTGCCCAGCCACTTCGGCAAATTTGCGGAACTGCCCATCATTACCCACAGTAAGAATGAAGTCGCCATCCGCCGTAGGAAAATCCTGATAGGGAACGATATTCGGATGAGCGTTACCCAGGCGCTTTGGAGAGACGCCCGTCGTCAGGTAGTTCATCGCCTGATTAGCCAGACAAGCCACCTGCACATCCAGCAACGCCATATCGATATGCTGGCCGCCACCATCATGATCCCGGTGAGCCATGGCCGCCAGGATCGCAACTGTCGAGTAAAGCCCCGTAAGAATATCCGTCAGCGCCACGCCAACCTTAACCGGTCCGGCGCCGTCTTCACCCTCCGGGCGGCCAGTCAGGCTCATCAGCCCGCCAAGCCCCTGGATCATGAAGTCGTAGCCCGCCCGCGTCGCATAGGGCCCGGTTTGACCAAACCCGGTAATCGAGCAGTAGATCAACTCCGGATTGAGCTCCTTGAGCGACTCATAGTCCAACCCATAGGCCGCCAAGCCGCCTACCTTGAAGTTCTCGATCAGAATGTCGGACTTCGCCGCCAGGTCACGCACCAGCTTCTGGCCCTCCGGCCGCGTGAAGTCGATCGTCACCGATTCCTTGTTGCGATTGGCAGACAGGTAATACGCCGCCTCAGTGGTGTTTTCCCCATACGCATCCTTGAGGAAGGGTGGCCCCCAGGCACGAGTGTCGTCGCCATTCCCGGGCCGCTCGACCTTGATCACTTCAGCGCCAAGGTCTGCAAGTATCTGCCCGGCCCAAGGGCCCGCCAGCACTCGCGACAAATCCAGTACCCGCAGGTGCGAAAGCGCGCCCATGGTCGTTCTCCTATTAATAGAACGCCTGAATACCGGTTTGCGCTCGCCCCAGGATCAATGCATGCACGTCGTGAGTACCCTCATAGGTATTCACCACTTCAAGGTTGACCAGGTGGCGGGCAATGCCGAACTCATCCGAGATGCCGTTACCACCGAGCATGTCACGCGCCATCCGGGCAATGTCGAGCGACTTGCCACACGAGTTACGCTTCATGATCGAGGTGATTTCCACAGCCGCAGTGCCCTCATCCTTCATACGACCCAACCGCAGGCATCCTTGCAGCGCCAGGGTGATTTCAGTCTGCATGTCTGCGAGCTTCTTCTGAATCAGTTGAGTAGCCGCCAAAGGCCGCCCGAACTGCTGGCGATCAAGGGTGTACTGACGCGCGGTATGCCAGCAGAACTCCGCGGCCCCCAAGGCACCCCACGAGATCCCGTAGCGTGCCGAGTTAAGGCAAGTGAACGGTCCTTTCAGGCCACGCACATCCGGGAAGATGTTCCCTTCAGGAACAAACACGTTATCCATGACGATTTCACCGGTGATCGAGGCGCGCAATCCGACCTTGCCGTGGATCGCCGGAGCACTCAGGCCTTTCCAACCCTTTTCCAGCACGAAGCCGCGAATGTCGCCCGCATCGTCCTTGCCCCACACCACGAACACATCCGCAATCGGGCTGTTGGTAATCCACATCTTGCTGCCAGTGAGGCTGTAGCCGCCATCCACTTTGCGCGCGCGGGTAATCATCGCGCCCGGGTCGGAACCATGGTTAGGCTCGGTCAGGCCAAAGCAGCCAATCCATTCACCAGAGGCCAGCTTCGGCAGGTATTTCTGCTTTTGCGCTTCGGTACCGAATTCATTGATAGGCACCATCACCAGTGAGGACTGCACACTCATCATCGAACGGTAGCCAGAGTCCACACGCTCTACTTCACGAGCGATCAGGCCATAGCTGACGTAGTTCAATCCACTGCCACCGTACTGCTCTGGAATCATCGCCCCCAGCAGGCCGGTCTCACCCATTTCGCGGAAGATCGCAGGGTCAGTCTTTTCATGGCGGAAGGCTTCGAGAACACGGGGCGCCAGCTTGTCCTGGGCGAACTGTTGGGCACTGTCGCGCACCATGCGTTCTTCTTCGGTGAGCTGTGAATCCAGCAGCAGTGGATCGATCCAGTTGAAGCTTGCCTTACCGCCCATGAGTGAGTCCTCGCGAAGTAAATCAAAAGTCGTGCATGGAGCCTAGGCCGGGCAGGAGAGGAGGGCAAACGAGGATTTTGCATAGCCTTGTGCTAATTTCTCACTCCGTAACATTCAAAAGCGACATAGATGCTCTTTACTTGTGAGGTCACGGTACATGCGCAGAAAAATTCCCAGCACCACGGCGCTGGTCAGTTTCGAGGCTGCAGCCCGCCACGAGAGCTTTACCAAGGCGGCACAGGAGCTTTCGATCACCCAGGGCGCAATCTGCCGACAAATCGCCAGTCTTGAGGAGTTTTTAAGTGTCGAGCTGTTTCGACGCTCGCGCCGGGGCGTGAAACTGACAGAAGCAGGGCTTTCCTACAGTCGCCGGGTGGCTACGCAACTTGACGCCGTGGAACGCGACACCCTTTCGATCATGGGACAGCAGGGCACCAACGTTATTGAATTGGCGGTGGTCCCGACCTTCGGCACCCAATGGCTGATCCCACGCCTCAAGGACTTTCAGCACCAGCATCCCGAAGTCACCGTCAACCTGACCAACCGCACACGGCCTTTCCTGTTCGCCGATACCGAATTCGACGCGGCAATCTACTTTGGCGATGCCGACTGGTCCGGTACCGAATCCCACAAACTGATGGGAGAAAACCCGCTCCCGGTATGCAGCCCGCGCTTGCTGGGCGATCGCACGCACTTCACTGCACACGAAATCGCCGAACTGCCCCTGCTGCAACAAACTACTCGACCCTATGCCTGGCGCCAGTGGTTCAACGCGCAACAGCTGGACATACCCCGCGACATGACAGGCCCGCGTTACGAGCTATTCTCCATGTTGTCCCAGGCAGCCATGCACGATATGGGCATTGCACTGATACCGCCGTTCCTTATTCAAAGGGAACTGAGCGATGGGCACTTGGTGATTGCCAGCCCTCAGGTACTGGCGAGCTCAAAGGCTTACTACCTGATGATTCCCGAGAGAAAGGTCGAATCAGCTTCTCTGCATGCGTTCAGAGACTGGCTGATTGATCAGTCGCATCGTTACAACCCCAATATCTAAAGGGTCTTCGTCAATTTATTAACTTTGTAGTCAACAAAATAAAATACCTACATATGTATATATATGTCGCAATTTAGAAGACCGCATCTTTTGACCCTGAAATGGCCTTTAAGCCATGTAGGTATTGGCCTGTAGCCATAAAATTGCAGCGATGCCCAATCATTCACGTCGGCGATGGAGAAGCGCTGATATTTCGGTAAAAACTCTTTAATCTCCTGTATTTAAACGACTTTAATCTATCCATTGCGACAATCGGTCACGGGGTGACTTGTAGTTAATTTTTTGTCACCCGTCATAATCTCTTGAAGGCCGTAAAGTTCGCCTGCAAAATGCCGCGCCCCGCTGTATTTCAGCGGGATCGTGCTGATCGGCCGCCCAGATTCGCCTGTCGTGGCGCACTGGCCTTTTACAAAAATCAAAGCAAAAAGATCATGCAGGAGATTTGACGTGCACATTGGTGTTCCTCTCGAAACCCAGACCGGTGAAACGCGGGTGGCTGCCACCCCGGAAACCATCAAGAAGCTGATCGGCCAGGGCCACAAGGTCACTGTGCAAAGCGGGGCAGGCATCAATGCCAGTGTCGTCGACAGTGCCTATGAAGCAGCGGGCGCAACCATTGGCAGCGCCAGTGATGCATTCGGCGCCGAGCTGATCCTCAAGGTGGTCGCCCCCAATGACAGCGAACTGACGCTGATCAAAAGCGGCGCAGTGCTGGTGGGCATGCTCAATCCGTTCAGCAACGAAACCATCACTCGACTGGCCGAGCATGGCATCACGGCCTTTGCCCTTGAGGCCGCGCCGCGCACCTCCCGCGCGCAGAGCCTGGATGTGCTTTCTTCCCAGGCAAACATTGCCGGCTACAAGGCTGTACTGCTCGCCGCCCATCACTACCCACGCTTCATGCCAATGCTGATGACCGCCGCCGGTACGGTGAAAGCCGCTCGCGTGCTGATTCTTGGAGCTGGTGTAGCAGGGCTGCAGGCGATCGCTACCGCGAAACGCCTGGGTGCGGTCATCGAAGCGTCCGACGTGCGTCCGGCGGTAAAGGAACAGATCGAATCCCTGGGCGCCAAGTTCGTCGACGTGCCATACGAAACTGATGAAGAACGTGAATGCGCGGTTGGCGTGGGCGGTTACGCGCGCCCAATGCCAACAAGCTGGATGCAGCGCCAGGCCCTGGCCGTGCATGAACGTGCCAAGCAAGCCGACATCGTCATCACCACCGCATTGATTCCGGGTCGCAAGGCACCGACCCTGCTCAGCGCCGAGACCGTCGCTCAGATGAAGCCAGGCTCGGTGGTCATCGACCTCGCCGCAGCCCAGGGCGGCAACTGCCCGCTGACCGTGGCAGACCAGGTGGTCGTGGAAAACGGTGTGACCATCTGCGGCCCGACCAACCTGGCCGGCGCCGTCGCCGCCGATGCCTCGGCGCTGTACGCACGCAACCTGCTGGACTTCCTGAAGCTGGTCTTCACCAAGGAAGGGCAGTTTGAAATCAACCTCGAAGACGACATCGTCGCCGCGTGCCTGATGTGCCGCGACGGCCAAGTCATCCGCAAAAACGCCTAAGCAGGGATTCAGACGATGGAAGAGCTTATTTCCCCCGGTATCTACAACCTGATCATCTTCGTGCTGGCGATTTATGTCGGTTATCACGTGGTCTGGAACGTCACCCCGGCCCTGCACACCCCGCTGATGGCCGTGACCAATGCGATTTCGGCGATCGTGATCGTCGGCGCCATGCTGGCTGCCGCACTCACCGTGACACCGCTGGGCAAGACCATGGGCACCCTGGCCGTGGCGCTCGCAGCGGTCAACGTGTTCGGTGGCTTCCTGGTTACCCGCAGGATGCTTGAGATGTTCAAGAAGAAAGCCCCGAAAGCAAAAGAAGAGGCGCCATCGTCATGAGCATGAATCTGGTCACGACGCTCTACCTGATCGCGTCGATCTGCTTTATCCAGGCCCTTAAAGGCCTGTCACACCCGACGACGTCCCGGCGCGGCAACCTGTTCGGCATGCTCGGCATGGCGCTGGCAGTGCTCACCACCGTGGGCCTTATCTATAAGCTCGGCGCCGAGCTGGCCACTGCCGGCATTGGCTACGTCATCGTTGGCCTGCTGGTCGGCGGCACCGCCGGCTCGATCATGGCCAAGCGCGTGGAAATGACCAAGATGCCGGAGCTGGTGGCGTTCATGCACAGCATGATCGGCCTGGCTGCAGTGTTTATCGCCATCGCCGCAGTCGTGGAACCACAGTCGCTGGGTATCGTGAAACACCTGGGGGATTCGATCCCCGCCGGTAACCGCCTGGAGTTGTTCCTCGGTGCAGCCATCGGTGCAATTACGTTCTCCGGCTCGGTCATCGCCTTCGGCAAGCTGTCGGGTAAGTACAAGTTCCGCCTGTTTCAGGGCGCACCGGTACAGTTCGGCGGTCAGCACAAGCTGAACCTGGTGCTGGGGCTGTTGACACTGGGCCTGGGCCTGGCCTTCATGTTCACCGGCAACCTCAGCGCCTTCGCATTGATGCTGGCCCTGGCGTTCGTGCTGGGCGTGCTGATCATTATCCCGATTGGCGGCGCCGACATGCCGGTGGTCGTCTCGATGCTCAACAGCTACTCCGGCTGGGCTGCGGCGGGGATCGGCTTCTCGCTGAACAACTCGATGCTGATCATCGCCGGTTCGCTGGTGGGTTCAAGCGGTGCGATCCTGTCGTACATCATGTGCAAGGCGATGAACCGCTCCTTCTTTAATGTACTGCTCGGCGGTTTCGGCAACACGGCAGACGCCGCCGGCCCGGCCGGCTCGAAAGAAGCGCGCCCGGTGAAATCCGGCTCGGCTGACGATGCAACCTTCCTGCTGACCAACGCCGATACCGTAATCATCGTACCGGGCTACGGCCTGGCGGTGGCACGGGCACAACATGCACTGAAAGAGCTGACCGAGAAGCTGACCCACCGCGGCGTGACCGTGAAGTACGCGATCCACCCGGTTGCAGGCCGTATGCCTGGTCACATGAACGTATTGCTGGCCGAGGCAGAAGTGCCTTACGACCAGGTGTTCGAGATGGAAGACATCAACTCCGAGTTCGGCCAGGCCGACGTGGTGCTGGTGCTAGGCGCCAACGACGTGGTCAACCCGGCCGCCAAGAACGATCCCAAGTCGCCCATCGCGGGCATGCCGATCCTCGAAGCGTTCAAGGCCAAGACCATCATCGTCAACAAGCGCTCGATGGCCAGCGGCTATGCCGGCCTGGACAACGAACTGTTCTACCTGGACAAGACCATGATGGTCTTCGGCGACGCCAAGAAGGTCATCGAAGACATGGTCAAGGCCGTCGAATAAACACTGCGCCAGCGCAATACCCAAAACCCTGGCCTTTAGTAGGCTGGGGTTTTTTATTGCCGGTAAAAACCGACAAAAGGCTCTAAATCGCTGCCTGGCATTCGACCATGGTAGCGGGACGAAATTTTTTGAAATCACTAGACTGCGCATCTTGCTTCCGTAGCCCGAGATAACAATCCATGTACCGTGATCGTATCCGCTTGCCTTCGTTGTTGAACAAGGTCATGAGCGCGGCTGACGCTGCCGCACTGATCCAGGACGGCATGACCGTCGGCATGAGCGGCTTCACCCGCGCCGGTGAAGCCAAGGCCGTGCCCCACGCCTTGGCCGAACGCGCCAAGACATCACCGCTGAAAATTACCCTGATGACCGGCGCCAGCCTGGGCAACGACCTGGACAAGCAACTGACCGAGGCCGGTGTACTGTCGCGACGCATGCCATTCCAGGTAGATAGCACCCTGCGCAAGGCGATCAACGCCGGCGAGGTGATGTTTATCGACCAACATTTGTCGGAAACCGTCGAGCAGCTGCGCAACAATCAGCTCAAGCTACCGGACATCGCGGTGATCGAAGCCGTAGCGATCACCGAGCAAGGCCACATTGTGCCAACCACTTCCGTGGGCAACTCCGCCAGTTTCGCGATTTTCGCCAAGCAGGTGATCGTCGAGATCAATATGGCGCATAACCCGAACCTGGAAGGCCTGCACGACATCTATATCCCGAGCTATCGCCCGACCCGCACGCCAATTCCGCTGGTGGCCGTGGACGACCGTATCGGCAGCACCGCGATTCCGATTCCGCCGGAAAAGATCGTCGCGATCGTCATCACCAATCAGGCGGATTCGGCCTCCACCGTGACGCCGCCCGACAGCGACACCCAGTCGATCGCCAATCACCTGATCAACTTCCTTAAAGAAGAAGTCGACGCCGGACGCATGACCAACAAGCTCGGCCCGCTGCAGGCAGGCATCGGCAACATTGCCAATGCGGTGATGTGCGGTTTGATCGAGTCGCCCTTCGAAGACCTGACGATGTATTCGGAAGTCCTCCAGGATTCCACATTCGACCTGATCGACGCAGGCAAGCTGAGCTTTGCCTCAGGCAGTTCGATCACATTGTCGGAACGGCGCAACGCCGACGTGTTCGGCAACCTGGAGCGCTACAAAGACAAATTGGTGCTGCGGCCCCAGGAAATCTCCAATCACCCGGAAGTGGTGCGGCGCCTGGGCATCATCGGCATTAACACCGCGCTGGAGTTCGACGTCTATGGCAACGTCAACTCCACCCACGTCTGCGGCACCCGGATGATGAACGGAATTGGCGGCTCGGGCGACTTTGCGCGCAACGCGCACCTGGCGATCTTTGTCACCAAGTCGATTGCCAAGGCCGGCGCGATTTCCAGCGTGGTGCCAATGGTCAGCCATGTGGACCATACCGAGCATGACGTCGACATCCTCGTGACCGAGGTCGGCCTGGCGGACCTGCGGGGCCTGGCGCCGCGGGAGCGGGCTCGGGTCATCATCGACAACTGTGTGCACCCGGCGTACCGCGATGCCCTGAACACCTACTTCACCCAAGCCTGTGTGCTGGGCGGGCACACCCCGCATATCCTGCGAGAAGCACTGAGTTGGCACATCAACCTGGAAGAAACCGGGCATATGCTGAAGGCGTGATTGATACAGATTCGGGCTGATGCAAACACAGTTTCATCAGCCCGAGCTTCCGAGCCCAACTTTTATAAAAAACTGTACTGCTGTACCGGTCATTTCCTACCGAAATATCCTACCTCGAACTCCATAAACGCCTAAAACGCACCATAAAAGTGCCGACAGGTACAGTTGCCCCAATTTCGTACAGTACAGCCCCTATAAACAGTTAACTGGCCCCTCACAATACAGGTGAACTGTATCTAGAGAGTCTTGCGCGGGAGGAGGATCATTGGCACCAGTTAAACCACTACCTAATCCCGCCACAAGCGGAAGGATGTCATCATGGAACGTACACTCAGTTCCGATCTGTTCTTCGAAGAAAAAGCTGTAAACACCCAGGCTTCCCTGCCTCTGCGCGTTCTCGCCAACCTGATGTTGTGGCAGCGCCGCATCTCCAGCCGCCATCAACTGGCTCGTCTGGATTCGCGTCTGCTGGCTGACGCCGGTATCAGCGAAGCACAACGCTACGAAGAGCTGAGCAAGCCGTTCTGGCGCTAATTAGCGTCCGCTGGCCCTGACCCACCGGGTCCACCGCCAGCACTCCGAATTGTTAAAGCAGAACCCGCCCCGGGTAACCGGCGGCGGGTTCTGCTGTTTCTGGGGTTTGGATTTTCAATGGCGAAAACAGTCGGCTTTCTACAGACAGATACAGTTTAAAAAATATAACAATTAAGCAGTACAATTTAATCCGCGTGTATCTGTACCGGTAGCACCCTCCAGCCCAAGATGGTGTTCCAGGACCTCATGAAAGGCGCGCGTCATGAATACCAAAAACCAGCAACACCCTCGGTTGATACAGCTACTCAAGCGCACCGCTGCAGCACTCGTCTGCTGGGGGCAACGGGCCCGCACACGCAGGCTGCTGGCTCAACTGGATCCGCGGGAATTGTCCGATGCGGGTATCAGTCACGGCGACCGGGCATCTGAGCTGGCCAAATCGTTCTGGCGCGAGTAATCACCGCAGGAAGCTATCCGAACAGATAAGCGGCGGCTAATATCCGGCTACCACGTGGCGAACCCTGTAGAACGGGCGTCTGATGCCCATGGTCTCGCTGCTCAAGCAGTAGCTTTGTGCCACCCTTTCGTTCATTTACAGGAGTCACCCCATGTCCCGTCTTCACCTGCTGAGCGCTGCAGCCCTGCTGGCCCTGGCTGCCAATGCCAACGCCTCCAGCCTGATCGTGACCACGGATTCGATCGTCGGCGCACTGAAAGCCACCTCAGACGCCACCTCCGATGCCACTTCCTCCCTGCGTGACAACAAGGTCGTACGTGCCGCCCGTGACGACGCCGCCAGCTTCGTTGCCAGCGAAGGCGCCATCCGTGGCGTAAAACTGGAAAGCGCCCTGGCCCAGATCCGCCAACAGGCTCCACAACTGAATACCGCGACTGACGCGCAGCTGGCCCAGGCGATCCTGGCCATCTGACCGCTGGTGGGATAAAGGGGGCGCCAGGCGCTCCCCGAACCCTCCGCGCTGGCTCTCGCCCGGGCATTGCGCTAGCCTTGGCGCTCGTTTTCAGTTGTCGAGTCCCATGGCTTTTTCATACCGCCTGTTGATCGCTCCCGTAGTGTTTTGCACCTGCTGGTCCACGCAAGCTCCGGCCTTTGACCTGTCCACCCAGAGCCTCGTTGTCAGTGCGTATGCCACCAGCAAAGTGACCTCCGCACCGTTCGACCATAAACTGATACTGGCCGCCCAGGATGACGCTGCCGCTTTCATTGCCACTGACGGCCAATGGCGGGGAGCCCGACTGGAATCAGCGCTGGATTATCTGCGCCATACCCAGCCAAAACTTAACGCCAGTGACCTTGAACTGGCGCAAGCAATTCTCGTCCAATAATCATCTTTGTATTTCGGAGTCATTCCATGCGTAGCCCGCTGATCGCCGCCGCTCTCGGCCTGCTGTTGTTGGCCGGTGTTGCCCAGGCACAAACCCTGAAGGCCACCAGTAACATCATCGTCCGAGCCTCGGCCCGTACCATCGATTTCACCTCGGACACCACCACGTCCATCCGCGACTCCAAAGTCGTACGCGAAGCCCACGACGATGCCGCCAGTTTCGTCGCCAGCAATGGCGAGATTCGTGGCGCTCAACTGGAAGCCGCCTTCGACACCCTGCGAACCCGCGTGCCGGAAGCCCGCGACGCCAGCGACCAGGTCCTCGCCGAAGCTATCCTCTCTCTGTGAGGCGCATTGCCGCCTGGCTACTGGCCGGCACCTTGCTGCTGGGCGCCAGCGCGGCTCAGGCCGCCCTGCAACTGCGGCTCAAGACCGATGGCTTGAGCCCGGCCCAGCAGCAGGCGAGCCAGGCATTGCTGGATGAAGCGATGCAGGCGTTGCCGCCGCGCTTCATCGAGCAACTGGACCGGACCATCGACGTCGGCTGGACCGACAAGATGCCCGAGAACGCCTACGGCCAGGCTTCGCTGGTGTCCGAACTGGACCTCAACAGCAACTTGCTGGAAAGCCTTACCGACGGCAGTGCCGCGACGCAAAAAACCAATCGCCCCCACGGCACCGTGCGCCGGGAAATGCTCGCCACCGTGCTGCATGAACTGACCCACATCTATGACCGTGCCCGCCTGTGGTCCAGCGCCGACCGCAAGCTGATCCAGCGTTGCAGCCGCCAGAACAACATCACCGGCCTGATCGGCCTGCCCGATCAATGCCGGGGCCAGAACGACCGCCGCTTTACCCTCAGCGATGACCCACGCCTGCTGGACCTCGCCGGGTGGCCGCAATACGTCGGCCGTCGCGGCGAACGTGAACAGAACAACCATCAGGTCGCCCGCAGCCCGGACATCTACGAAACCACCAGCCCGCTGGAATTCGTCGCCGTCAACATGGAGTACTTCCTCCTCGACCCGAGCTATGCCTGCCGCCGGCCTTCGCTGTACCGCTATTACAAGGAACACTTTGGCTGGGCGCCGCCCGCCAAGGACACCTGTGCCAAAACCTACGCCTTCCTCAACGCCGGCAACGACTTCGCCAAGACTCCACTGGGCCAGGTCGACCCCGAGCGGGTCTACGAAATCGACTACCTGCTGGCCGAAGCCAACCAGAACCTCGTGAGTCGCTGGGGCCACAGCATGCTGCGCCTGGTGATCTGCGCCCCCGGCCGGCCACGGGGCCCGGACTGCCGCCTGGACCTGGACCAGCACCTGGTGTTGTCCTACCGCGCGTTTGTCGGTGACGTACAACTGTCGAGCTGGGACGGCCTGATCGGCAAATACCCGTCGCGGCTGTTCGTGCTGCCGCTGTCTCAGGTCATTGACGAGTACACCAAGACCGAGCTGCGCGGCCTGGCGTCGGTGCCGTTGAAGCTCACGCGCCAGGAGATCAACGATACCGTCGAACACGCCGCCGAAATGCACTGGAGCTACGACGGCAACTACTTCTTCATCTCCAACAACTGCGCAGTAGAGAGCCTGAAACTGTTACGCAGCGGCAGCGCCAACCCGCAGCTGACCGGCCTGGACAACATCACGCCCAATGGCCTGCTGGAAGTCCTCAAGGGCCGAGGCCTGGCCGATACCAGTGTGCTGGACGACAAAAAACGCGCGCTGCGCCTCGGCTATCACTTCGACTCCTTCCGCGAGCGCTACCAGGCGATGTTCGAGGTGTTGAAAAAGCGCCTGCCGATCAAACAGGCTGAAGTGGAGGATTGGTTGTCACTGAGTGCCGAAGAGCGCCGCCCATGGTTCGCCGAAGCCGACCTGCGCGCCAGCGCCGCCTTGTTGCTGCTGGAACAGGCGAGCTTCCGCAAGCAGCTCATGCTGGCCCAGGATGAAGTCAAGCAACGCTACCTTGGCGCCCGCGAGCTGAAGAACGGCGGCATGGAAAAGGCCAACGCGACGTTGCAGCAGATCCTCGCCAACAGTGGCTTCCTCAGTCGCCCGGCAGAGCTGCTGGGCACCAGCGGTTACGGCTTGCCACAACCAACAGAATCCAAACGCCTGGAATCAGAGAGCGCCGCGCGCCAGAAGCAGTTGCAGTCGCTGACCGGCGATCTGGACAAAGAGGTGAGGGCGCTGCTGGAACCGGCCCGCGCGGCGGAGATTGCCGCATGTGAAGCCAACCTCAAGCAGCTAGGCGAGCACTTGCGCGCACTGCACAAGGCCTCCGGCGGGTTCGAACTGCCCTAGAGCGCTTCTCCGGCTTCTTCCGGTAGTTGCTCATCCAGGTGTAACCACGGCAATCGGCTCTCTACCCAGATATGCCGATCTGCCGGGGCCAGCTCCGGGTGATCCAGGGTTGCGATGGTCACATCGATACTCTCGGCACTCAGTTGCGTTACCAGCGCCAAATGCGCCCCACAGTTAGAACAGAAATACCGCACGCATGTCGGCGAAGATTCGTACTGCGCCGGCGTTCCCGCCACCCAGGCGAACGCGGAACGGGGCAGGGTGATCCAGGTTGTCACCAAGCCGCCGCTGACCCGCCGGCAAATCGAACAGTGGCAGTGGGCAATATCCACCAACGCCCCGCTGAACTGATAACGCACCCGCCCGCAATGGCAGCCGCCTTGGTGTTGCTCATGCATGCTCTGTCTCCCACATCCTTATTTCACACAGGACCAGTCGTCCATTCAACGTAGCCCGTTTCTCAAGCGAAAGCTGGCTGAAAGCTTCCGGGACTAGGATCGCCCACCACTACCGGCAACAGACCGGTTGTTAACAACAACAATGGTGATTCCCGATGTCCGCTCGTACCCGCCTGTTTGCCCCGACTCCACCCGTACGCCTCGTGCCTTTCGTTCTGCGCTGACCCAACCGGTTCGCCATTCCCTAGCCGCGCTACGCCTGGAGTATTCCTATGCTGACTTTCCTTGGCTTTGCCATGGTCATCACGTTCATGTTCCTGATCATGACCAAGCGCCTGTCTGCGCTGATCGCCCTGATCATCGTACCGATCCTGTTCGCGCTGTTCGGCGGCTTTGCCCCGCAGATCGGCCCGATGATGCTCGCGGGCATCACCAAGCTTGCGCCGACCGGCGTAATGCTGATGTTTGCCATCCTCTATTTCGCCTTGATGATCGACTCCGGCCTGTTCGACCCGGCCGTGCGCAAGATCCTCAAGCTGGTCAAGGGCGACCCGCTGAAGGTCTCGGTCGGCACCGCCGTGCTGGCCCTGGTGGTATCACTGGACGGAGACGGCGCCACCACCTACATGATCTGCGTGGCCGCCATGCTGCCGCTGTACCAGCGCATCGGCATGAGCCCGCGGATCATGGCCGGCCTGATCATCCTCGCCGGTGGGGTGATGAACATGACCCCATGGGGTGGCCCGACCGCCCGCGCCGCCAGTGCATTGCACGTGGACCCATCGGATATTTTCGTACCGATGATTCCAGCCATGGCCGCCGGCGTCGTCGCCATCCTGGTGATTGCCTATATGTACGGCAAGCGCGAACGGGCACGCCTGGGCGAGTTGCACCTGCAAGGCGATGAAATCGACCACAGCGAAATCAGCGTCTCGCAATACCCGGACGCCCGCCGTCCGAAACTGATCTGGTTCAACGGCGCACTGACCTTCGCCCTGATGTGCACCTTGATCGCCGGCCTGTTGCCACTGCCAGTACTGTTCATGGTGGCCTTCAGTATCGCGATGATCGTCAACTACCCGTGCCTGCAGATGCAGAAAGACCGGATCGCCGCCCATGCCGGCAGCGTCCTGGCGGTCACCGGCCTGATCTTCGCCGCCGGTATCTTCACCGGCATCCTGTCCGGTACCGGCATGGTCGATGCCATGTCCAAGAGCCTGCTGGCCGTCATCCCTGACGCGCTGGGGCCTTATCTGGCCGTGATCACCGCGCTGGTGAGCATGCCGTTTACCTTCTTCATGTCCAACGATGCCTTCTACTACGGCGTTCTGCCGGTACTGGCCGAAGCCGCCAGCCACTACGGCATCACTGCCGTGGAAATGGCCCGCGCCTCAATCGTTGGCCAGCCTGTGCACTTGTTGAGCCCACTGGTTCCATCGACCTACTTGCTGGTAGCCCTGGCGGGTATCGAATTTGGCGATCACCAGCGCTTCACCCTCAAGTGGGCGGTGCTGGTGTGCCTGTGCATAATGGTCGCCGCTTTGCTGATGGGGATTTTTCCGCTGTTCAGCACTCTATAATCGTACAACTCACTGCGCCGGCTCTTAAGGCTGGCGCGGTCTAACACTCGCTCAAAGGAATACACATGGAATGGCTGACCAATCCGGAAATCTGGATTGCCTTCTTCACCCTGACGGCCCTCGAGATCGTCCTGGGCATCGATAACATCATCATGATTTCGATCCTGGTCAGCCGCATGCCCAAGCACATGCAGGCGCGTACCCGGATCTTCGGCCTGGCGCTGGCGATGGTCACGCGGATCCTGTTGCTGCTGTCGATCACTTGGGTCATGCGCCTCACCGACGATCTGTTCGTGGTGTTCGGCCAAGGCATTTCCGGCCGCGACCTGATCCTGTTCTTCGGTGGCCTGTTCCTGCTGTGGAAAAGCTCCCAGGAGATGTACCACGCCCTGGAAGGTGAAGACGAAACCCACGACGAGCCGAAGGGCGCCGGTGGCAAGTTCATCTACACCATCATCCAGATCGCGATCATCGACATCGTGTTCTCCCTGGACTCGGTGATTACCGCCGTTGGTATGGTTTCCCACGTACCGGTGATGGTGGCCGCGATCATCGTCGCCGTACTCGTGATGATGCTGGCCGCTGGCACCATCAGCGATTTCATCGACAAACACCCGTCGCTGAAGATGCTGGCGCTGTCGTTCCTGCTGGTGGTGGGTACCGTGCTGATCGCCGAAGCCTTCGACGTTCACGTGCCAAAAGGCTACGTTTACTTCGCCATGGCGTTCTCCCTGGCGGTTGAAGCGGTGAACATCAAGATGCGTACCGCCATCGCGAAAAAGAAGAAACAGCAGGACCCTGTGAAACTGCGCAAGGACATTCCGGGTCAATAACCTGGACCCGCTGCTGAAAAAGGGGCTTTAGAGCCCCTTTTTTTCATCTGCAAAAAGCTGATTTCATGACAGTTTTGTTTCAATCCCGACTTTAGCTATGCGATGCTGGCGCCGAGCCCATTCGCCAACTACAGCTTAAGTACAAGACGTAGAACGGCACGCGGCACTATTCACTTGCTCCGATTGGAGCACGACTCAACACAGGGGGCCCAGCATGCTGACCCTGCTCAATCTGCTTTCCGCGGTAACCCTGCTGATCTGGGGCACGCACATCGTCCGTACCGGCATCCTGCGGGTCTACGGCTCCAACTTGCGCCAGGTCATCGGGCAGAACATGTCCAAGCGCTGGCTGGCGTTTATCGCCGGCATCCTGGTGACGGCCATGGTGCAAAGCAGCAACGCCACGGCGATGCTGGTGACTTCGTTTGTCGGCCAGGGCCTGATGGGCCTGATGCCCGCCCTGGCGACCATGCTCGGTGCCGATGTCGGTACCGCGCTGATGGCCCGGGTGCTGACCTTTGACCTGTCGTGGCTGTCGCCGCTGTTGATTTTCCTCGGGGTGATTTTCTTCCTGTCGCGCAAACAGACACGCGCCGGGCAGATGGGCCGTGTCGGGATCGGCCTCGGGCTGATCATCCTTGCGCTGCAACTGATCGTCGAAGCCGCGGGCCCGATCACCCACGCGCAGGGCGTCAAGGTCCTGTTCGCCTCGCTGACCGGCGACATCTTGCTCGATGCCCTGGTCGGCGCACTGTTCGCGATGATCTCCTACTCCAGCCTGGCCGCCGTCCTGCTGACCGCGACCCTCGCCGGTGCCGGCGTGATCGGCCTGCACGTGGCCATCGGCCTGGTGATCGGCGCCAACATCGGCAGCGGCGTGCTGGCCTTCCTCAGCACCAGCATGCAGAACGCCGCCGGGCGCCAGGTGGCCCTGGGCAGCCTGCTGTACAAGCTGATCGGCTTGCTGCTGATCATCCCGGTACTCGACCCGCTGGTCGGCTGGATGGATAACCTGGACTACAGCGCCCAAGGCATGGTGATCACCTTCCACCTGCTCTATAACGTTATTCGCTGCCTGATCCTGCTGCCCACCATCGGCCCGATGTCCCGCTTGTGCGCCTGGTTGCTCCCGGAACGCGAAGAGGTCAACGGCCTGGCCAAGCCGCGCCACCTGGACCTGGCAGCACTCGCCACCCCAAGCCTGGCACTGGCCAACGCCGCCCGCGAAACCCTGCGTCTGGGCGACCTGATCGACAACATGCTGACCTCGATGCTGGAAGTGCTGCGCGGCAAGCAAACCGCCATCACCCAGGAAATGCGCAGCCTGAGCGACGATGTCGAGGCGCTCTACAGCGCGATCAAGCTCTACCTCGCGCAAATGCCCCGGGAAGACCTCAGCGAACAGGACAGCCGACGCTGGGCCGAGATCATCGAACTGTCGATCAATCTGAAACTGGCCGGCGACCTGATCGAACGCATGCTGCGCAAGGTCCAGCAGCAAAAGACCTCCCAGCGCCGCTCATTCTCCGAAGTCGGCCTGGAGGAACTCGCGGGCCTGCAAACCCAACTGATCGCCAACCTGCGCCTGGGGCTCTCGGTGTTCCTCAGTGCCGACCCGGAAAGCGCCCGGCAACTGCTGCGGGAAAAGCGCCGCTTCCGCGCCCAGGAGCGTCGCCTGGCCCACGCCCACGTCAGCCGCTTGCAACGTAAAATCGTACAGAGCCTGGAGACCAGTTCCTTGCACCTGGAGCTGATTGCCGACATGAAGCGTCTCAACTCGCTGTTCTGCAGCAGCGCTTATGTGGTGCTGGAAACCACCGACACCGGCGCCCTCTCGGCGGACGATATTGCCGACATCACCCATTCGCCCTGAACGTACGACGGCGAGTGAAGTCAGTTAACAATGGACCTCACTCGCCAGGAAGCCTGTTATGCGTCGCCTGCTATTCGCCTGCCTGCTCATGGGTTCGGCACACACCTTTGCCTTTGACCGCCTGCAAGTCGAGGGCTACACCCTGCCCAACGGCCTGCAATTGCTGCTCAAGCCGGGCACCGAACGCGGCCACGTGGCAATCCGCCTGGTGGTGGGTGTGGGCCTGGATGACTTCAGTTGCGAAGACAAGGAACTGCCGCACCTGCTGGAGCATTTGCTGTTCAGCGGAATCGACGGTGGCGGCGAAGGTGAGCTGGAAGAACGCATGCAAGCCCTCGGCGGCGACTGGAACGCCTACACCAGCAATGCCGACACCACTTTCGTCATCGAGGCTCCGGCGCAGAACCAGCGCAAGGTGCTCGACCTGCTGCTGGCCATCATCACCCGCACCCAATTGACCGACGCCAACATCAATGCCGCCAAACAGGTGGTGGAGCGCGAAGACGGCGGCCATTACTCACACCTGCAACGGCTGCTGGACCGCCAGGACCTCGGCCACAAGGCCAGCAGTCAGCTTGCCGTCGAACTGGGGCTCAAATGCGCCGAGCGGGCCGAAGTCGAGCACCTGACCCGCGACCAGTTGGAAAAGCTGCGCAAGGCCTGGTACGCCCCCAACAACATGACCCTGATCATCGTCGGCGACCTCGACAAGCTGCTGCCGGCCTATCTCGAACGCACTTACGGCGCACTGGATCCGGTTGACCCCAGCGAACATCGCCCGTTGCCGGAGATTCAACACGCCGCCGCCGTCCGCCTCGACCTGATCCACGGCTGGGTCGGTGACAACGCCAAGCTGCACTGGTTATTCCCCGAGCCGGTGCTGGACGACCAGTACGATGAAACCTTCGACCTGCTCAAGGACTACCTGGATTGGGCGCTGTATCGTCAATTGCGCTTGCAGCACGGCTTGTCCTATGGCCCATGGAGCGAGCGCGAAGTGCTGGGCGGCGTCGGCTTCATGAGCCTCAACGCCGACCTTGAACGCGACAACCTGCCCGAAGCCGAGCACGTGCTGGAAACCCTCAGGGCCCAACTGCTCAAGGACGGCCTCGACCCGGCCACCTTCGCCCGCCTGCAACAAGCCGCCATTGCCCGCCAGGCGTGGGCCGTTCAAGGCAACAGCGCGTTGGCCGACTATTACTGGAGTGCCTCGGGCGACTACGCCAAAGGGCATTTCAGCGACCCGGCCAAGCGCATCAAGGCCGTCAGCCTGGAGCAAGCCAACCAGGCCATGCGCGAGTTGTTCAAGCAGAACGGCTACTGGCGCATCGAGAAACCGTTGTTCAGCTACGATAGCCTCAACTGGATCGCCGCAGGCGCACTGGGGCTGATTGCGATTGTGTTACTAGGTGTGTGGCGTTATCGCAAAGGGATTGCGTAATCGGGCCCCGAGAAAACGGCTAAAACGTTATTCTGTCTGGGATTTTTCCTACAAAGACTGTGAACTGCCGAATGCCTATCCTGACCCACACCATCCAGCGCATCCTCGAGCTGATGAAGCGCTACCCAGGGGTGATTGCACTCGGCGGTTTCATCTCGGGTGTGGGCAGCTTCATCCTGGTGGATCGCCAGCAAGGCATGGCCAGCTGGATCGCGATCATCATGCTGGTGAGCTGGTTATGGCTGATGCTCGAAAACAGCCTCACCCAGCTGTTCAGCAAAGTCTTCAAACGGGAAATCCCCGAACCGCTGCTGCGCTACGCCACGCAGATGATCCATCAGGAAAGCCTGTTTTTTGTCCTGCCGTTCTTTTTTGTCACCACCACCTGGAACAGCGGCCAGTCGATCTTTACCGGCCTGCTGGGCGCGGCGGCACTGGTATCGATCACCGACCCGCTGTACTACAAGTGGCTGGCACCCAAGCGCTCGCTGTTTCTCGCACTGCACACCCTGACCCTGTTCGCAGCCCTGCTGACCGCGCTGCCGATCATCCTGCACCTGACCACCGCCGAGAGTTACAAACTGGCCCTCGGCGTGGCGATGGCGCTCTCTATCCCGAGCCTGGCCGTGAGCCTGCCGCTGCGTAGCATCAAGGGCTGGGCGATGCTGTTGGGGGTTACCGCAGCGATTGGTTGCGCCGGCTGGTTCCTGCGCACTTGGGTGCCACCCGCGACGCTGTGGATGACCGAAGTGGCCATCAGCACCCAATTGCAGGACCGCACGCCCGGCGATGACCTAAAAGAAGTCAGCGCCGCCCAACTGCGCAGCAGCGGGCTGTATGCCTACACCGCGATCAACGCACCGCGCGGCCTGGATGAGCGGATCTACCATGTGTGGAAATTCAACGGCAAGGAAGTCGACCGCATCGCCCTGGACATCCATGGTGGGCGCAAGGAAGGCTATCGGGCCTGGACCCACAAGCAGAACTTCCCCCCCGACTCGGTAGGACGCTGGCAGGTACGGGTGCTGACCGAAGATGGCCAAGTGATCGGCGTATTGCGCTTCAAGGTGACTGACCCCGGTCAGGGCGCTACAACGCCAGACGCGCCAAAGTAGGCAGGATCGTGCTATTACGTAGGAATTCTGGAATAGCCAAACAAGCTCGGAGCTTATGACCAGTAGCACAACGGCCGGTGCAGCCCATCTGGACACGTCCACCCAGCCTCCATTGCTGAGGATTACAGGGGATTGGACGCTTGCCCACTATGCCAACCTGAAGAAGCTGTCGGAAAAGCTCGACGGCCAGTACGACGCTGGCGCACGTATCGACCTTAACGGCCTCGGCGCCCTGGACACGGCCGGCGCCTCGCTGCTGGTGGAATTGCTCGGCCCCGAGCGCATCGAACAGTCCGCCGAACAGACCGACTGCAGCCTCTCGACCGCCGACCGCGCGTTACTGAAAACCGTCTACCGCTCTCTGAACGACTTCTGTGTGCCGGTCAAGGAACCCGAAGAAGCCGCCGGCATCATGTTGCTGGCGCGCATCGGCGGCGCGGTCTACACCGTCTGGCAAGACGGCATGAAACTGCTGGGCTTTATCGGCCTGATCCTCGAAACCTTCGCCCGTGGCGTATTCCGGCCCAAGCGCTGGCGCGTGACGCCAATGGTTGCGCATATCGAACAAACCGGCCTCGATGCGGCCCCCATCGTGGCCTTGCTGACCTTCCTGGTGGGCGCAGTGGTGGCGTTTCTCGGTGCCACGGTGCTGGCCAGTTTTGGCGCGAGTATCTTCACCGTGGACCTGGTGGCGTTCTCCTTCCTGCGGGAGTTCGGCGTGTTGCTCACC
This sequence comes from Pseudomonas sp. B6001, assembly GCF_013386015.1. Classification (NCBI taxonomy): domain Bacteria; kingdom Pseudomonadati; phylum Pseudomonadota; class Gammaproteobacteria; order Pseudomonadales; family Pseudomonadaceae; genus Pseudomonas; species Pseudomonas sp. B6001. The sequence continues at coordinate 750,588 of NZ_JACAOX010000002.1, read as the reverse complement.
GCGATCCTGATGGCGGGCCGCACTGCCAGTGCCTTCACCGCACAAATCGGCTCGATGAAGGCCAACGAAGAGATCGATGCGATCCGCACCCTGGGCCTCGACCCGATGGAGTTGCTGGTGCTGCCCCGCGTACTGGCGTTGCTGGTGGCGCTGCCGATGCTGACGTTCCTGGCAATGCTCTCGGGCATTATCGGCGGCGGTGTGGTGTGTGCCGTGGCCCTGGATATTTCGCCGGCAATGTTCCTGTCGCTGCTGCAATCGGACATTGGCGTGCAGCACTTCCTAGTCGGCATGGTCAAGGCGCCGATCTTCGCGTTCCTGATCGCGGCCATCGGCTGCCTCGAAGGTTTCAAGGTCAGCGGCAGCGCCGAGTCCGTCGGCGCCCACACCACCTCCAGTGTGGTGCAATCGATTTTCGTGGTGATCGTGCTGGATGCGGTCGCCGCACTGTTCTTCATGGAGATGGGCTGGTGAGTCGTCTGCGCCGTGCGCCCACTGAGGCGGTGATCGAAGTCCGCGGGCTGTGCAACCGGTTTGGTTCGCAAAGCGTGCACGAGAACCTCGACCTGGACTTGTACAAGGGTGAAATCCTCGCCGTCGTCGGTGGCTCCGGCAGCGGCAAGTCGGTACTGCTGCGCAGCATCATTGGGTTGCGCCAGCCCAGCGAAGGCCAGGTGCGGGTGTTCGGGCAGAACTTGCCGAGCCTGTCGGAACACGAGCGGTCGCTGGTGGAGCGGCGCTTCGGCGTGCTGTTCCAGAAGGGCGCGCTGTTTTCCTCGCTGACGGTCACCGAGAACGTTGCGTTGCCACTGATAGAGCATGCCGGCCTCAGCCGTCCCGATGCCGAGCACCTGGCGGCAGTGAAACTGGCGTTGGCCGGGCTGCCGCTGTCGGCCGCCGACAAATACCCCTCGTCACTCTCCGGCGGCATGATCAAGCGCGCGGCCCTGGCCCGTGCCCTGGCTCTGGACCCGGATATCCTGTTTCTCGACGAACCCACCGCCGGCCTCGACCCGATCGGCGCCGCCGCCTTCGATCAACTGATCCTGACCCTGCGCGATGCGTTGGGCCTGAGCGTGTTCCTGGTCACCCACGACCTCGACACGCTGTACACCATCACCGACCGTGTAGCGGTGTTGGCGCAGAAAAAGGTACTGGTGGCGGATGCCATCGATGTCGTCTCGGAAACCGACGACGCCTGGATTCACGAATACTTCCATGGCCCACGGGGCCGCGCGGCATTGGATGCCGCTCAACTGCTCAACGAGGTATGACATGGAAACCCGAGCCCATCATGTGATGATCGGTCTGTTCAGCGTGATCGTCGTGGTCGGCGCCATGCTGTTTGGCCTGTGGCTGGCCAAGTCCAGCGTCGACAGCGCATTCCAGGATTACGAAGTGGTGTTCAACGAGGCGGTCAGTGGGCTGTCCCAAGGCAGTGCCGTGCAGTACAGCGGGATCAAGGTGGGCGACGTCACCAGCCTGCGCCTCGACCCGAAAGACCCGCGCCGGGTGCTGGCGCGCATCCGCCTGGCCGGGCAGACGCCGATCAAGGAAGACACCCAGGCCAAGCTGGCCCTGACCGGCATCACCGGCACCTCGATCATCCAGCTCAGCGGCGGTACGCCCCAAAGCCCTGAGCTCAAGGGCAAGGACGGCAACCTGCCGGAGATCATTGCGTCGCCATCGCCGATCGCGCGACTGCTGAACAACAGCAACGACCTGATGACCAGCATCAACTTGCTGCTGCACAACGCCAATCACATGTTCTCCCGGGAGAACGTCGAGCGCCTCAGCAATACCCTGGACAACCTGCAACAGACCACCGGCGCGATTGCCGATCAGCGCGGCGACATCAAGGTGGTGATGCAGCAATTGATGCAGGTGAGCAAACAGGCCAGCGCCACCCTGGAGCAAACCACCGCGTTGATGCGCAACGCCAACGGTTTGCTCAACGACCAGGGCAAGCAGGTTTTCGGCAGTGCTGAAAAGGCCATGCAGTCCCTTCAACAGAGCACGGCCACGATCGACACCTTGCTGACCAACAACAAGGATTCCCTGAACAGCGGCATGCAGGGTCTCAACGAACTGGCGCCAGCGGTGCGCGAGCTGCGCGAAACCCTGGGTTCGTTGCGCGCCATTTCCCGCCGCCTGGAAGCCAACCCCAGCGGTTACCTGCTGGGCAGCGACAAGAACAAGGAGTTCACGCCATGAAGCGTGCGTACCAAATGATCGCCCCCGTTGCGCTGGTATTGGTCAGTGCGTGTTCCATCCTGCCGAAGGCGGATCCCTCGGACGTGTACCGGTTGCCATCGGCGCAGGCCGCCACGCAGGCCAGCCCGGTGGCCTGGTCGCTGCGGGTGGCGAAGCCGCAGACCAGCGAATTCCTCGACAGCCCGCGGATTGCCGTGGTGCCTAACGGTGACTTGATCAGTAGTTACGCGAATTCCCGCTGGAGCGATCCAGCCCCCGTGCTGTTGCGTAATCGGTTGCTGGACGGGTTCCAGCGGGATGGGCGGGTGACGTTGCTCAGTACCGATGAGACCAATCTGCAGGCGGACTTTGAGTTGGGCGGGCAGTTGCAGGCGTTTCAGAGTGAGTATCGCGGCAGCGCAGTTGAAGTGGTGATACGGCTGGACGCACGGTTGGTGCGCGGCAGTGATCAACGGATTATTGCCAGCAAGCGGTTCGAGGTGAGGCAGCCGGTGGGGGATACCAAGGTGCCGGCGGTGGTGGCCGGGTTTGGTCAGGCTGGCGATGTACTGAACAGGCAGGTGGTGGATTGGGCCGTCGGCCTGGGAAGCCGCGCTTTTGTGGCGAGGGAGCTTGCTCCCGTTGGGCTGCGCAGCAGCCCCAAAACCAGTCAATGAGCTTTGACTGACACACCTGAGATAACTGACTGGGGCCGCTTCGCGGCCCAACGAGAGCAAGCTCCCTCGCCACAGGGATTCAGGTCTTAGCCGAAGAACCAGTAGCACACCGCAATCGCCGCCACCACACCAGCAAACTCCGCCAACAACGCACACCCCACCGCATGCCGTGCCCGCTGGATTCCCACCGAGCCAAAGTACACCGCCAACACATAGAACGTGGTCTCGGTGCTGCCCTGAATCGTCGCCGCCACCAGCGCCGGGAAGCTGTCCACGCCCTGGGTCTGCATCGTCTCGATCAACATCGCCCGCGCCGCACTGCCGGAGAACGGCTTGACCATCGCCGTCGGCAGCGCATCGACAAAGCGCGTGTCCATGCCGGTCCAGGCCACCACGTGGCGGATGCCTTCCAGGCCGAAATCCAGCGCGCCGGACGCCCGCAACACGCCCACTGCACACAGCATCGCCACCAGGTACGGCAGCAGGTTCTTGGCAACGTCGAAGCCCTCTTTGGCACCTTCGACAAACGCTTCGTAGACCTTCACCTTGCGCAGCGCGCCGATCACCAGGAACAACATGATCAGCCCGAACAGCGTGAGGTTGCCGAGGATCGACGACAGCCCCGCCAGCGCCGTGGCTGAGAGCGTCGCCAGCAAGGCCATGAAGCCACCCAGTACCAGCGCACCCGGAATCAGATACGCCAGCACCACCGGGTCCCACAGCCGCAGGCGTTGCATCACCGCCACCGACAACAGGCCCACCAGGGTCGAGGCGCTGGTGGCCAGCAGGATCGGCAGGAACACCAGCGTCGGGTCCGCCGCACCTTGCTGGGCGCGGTACATGAAGATGGTGACCGGCAGCAGGGTCAGGGAAGACGCGTTGAGTACCAGGAACAGAATCTGCGCGTTGCTGGCGGTATTGGGGATAGGGTTGAGCTCTTGCAGCGCCTTCATGGCCTTGAGGCCGATGGGCGTAGCGGCGTTATCGAGGCCCAGGCCGTTGGCGGCGAAGTTGAGCGTGATCAAGCCGATGGCCGGGTGACCGGCAGGCACTTCCGGCATCAGGCGCCGGAACAGTGGCCCCAGGGCCTTGGCCAGCCAGTCGACGATCCCGGCTTTCTCGGCGATACGCAGGAAGCCCAGCCACAAGGTCAGGGTGCCGAACAGCAACACCATCACCTCGACCGACAGCTTGGCCATGGCGAAAATGCTTTCCACCATGGCCGCAAAGATCCCGGCATTCCCGCCGATCAGCCATTGCGCCAGCGCAGACACCATCGCCACGATAAAGAAGCCAAGCCACAGGCCATTGAGCATCAGTTGAATCCCCCGAAAGATGGGGCGAATGATAGCGGGGCTGGCAGAAACGACAAACCCCGGATTTTCCGGGGTTTGTGTAGGAGCCAGTCCTGGCGGTCAGCCGCGAGTGGTCTCGCCGGCCGGCAGTGCTTGCTTGGTGCGCCAGTGCGGCAGGGAGTTCCAGTAGCGCTCGCCCTTGGCATCGTCGTACATGCCTTCCCAACGGGAGATGACCAGTACGGCCAGGGCGTTACCGATCACGTTCAGTGCGGTACGGGCCATGTCCATGATGCGGTCGACACCGGCGATGAACGCCAGGCCTTCCAGCGGAATGCCCACGCTGCCCAGGGTCGCCAGCAGTACCACGAACGACACACCCGGTACGCCGGCGATGCCTTTGGAGGTGACCATCAGGGTCAGCACCAGCATCAGTTGCTGGCCAATCGACAGGTCGATGCCATACAGCTGGGCGATAAAGATCGCCGCGATGCTCTGGTACAGGGTCGAACCGTCGAGGTTGAACGAGTAGCCGGTCGGTACCACGAAGCTGCAGATCGCCTTCGGCGCGCCGTAGGCTTCCATCTTCTCGATCACACGCGGCAGCACGGTTTCAGAGCTGGCAGTGGAGTAGGCCAGCACCAGCTCATCCTTGAAGATGCGCATCAGCTTGATCACTGAGAAGCCGAACAGGCGGGCGATCAGGCCCAGGACCACAAAAGCAAAGAACAGGATGGCGACGTAAACCAGGATCACCAGCTTGGCCAGCGGCAGCAGCGAGGCGAAGCCGAAGTTGGCGACGGTCACCGCGATCAGGGCAAATACACCGATCGGGGCGTATTTCATGATCATGTGGGTGACTTTGAACATGCTCTCGGACACGCCCTGGAACATGGTCACCAGGGGCTCGCGCAATTCAGGCTTGAGGCTCGACAAGCCGAGGCCGAACAACACCGAGAAGAAGATGATCGGCAGCATGTCGCCACGGGCCACGGCGGCGAAGATATTCGACGGGATCAGGTTGAGGATCGTCTCGATGAACGCGTGCTCGTGCTGGACCTCGGCGGCGGTGGCCGTGTATTTGGAAATGTCGACGGTACCCAGGGTACTCATGTCGATGCCGGTACCCGGATGGAACAGGTTGGCCAGCAACAGGCCGACCACAATGGCAATGGTGGTGACCACTTCGAAGTAAAGGATGGTTTTAACGCCGATCCGGCCGAGCTTTTTCGCATCGCCAACACCGGCGATTCCGACAATCAGCGACGAAATCACGATCGGGATAACGATCATCTTGATCAGGCGGATAAAGATATCGCCAGCGGGCTGCAACACGTTGCTGATCCACCAGGCCTTTTCAGCACTGAAATGGTTAAGCACCGCACCGATTGCAATCCCCAGCACCAGACCGATGAGGATCTGCCAGGCGAGGCTTAGCTTTGCCTTCTTCATGTCATTACCCTTACTTCAAGTGGACTCAGGCAGATGCGCCAGCAGCTGGAACGCTCGAGAGCGAAAAAGTGTGTGCATCTGCCCCCGTAGAAGGTCACCGCAGTTGGCCGATATGGCTCACTGGCAGGCGAAAAAAGGCGCAACTATTCCGATGCAAGGAGGCGACGTCTAATGCCGTAAACGCCTACCCTATGCCGAATCGGCATGAGTTTTTTTGAGTTTTTCTGTCTGAACGGTCAGTTCGAATACGACATTTCGGCAGGCATAAATGCCGCGAACCGGCCATTTCAGGCTCGCGCAGGGTTTTTTGAAAATCTACGGTCGCGGTTGAAAACCCCTGAAAATTCCTACGCATACCATCGAAAAACTCGTCTGGCAGGAGACAAACTTTCTCGATAGATGGTCACGCGGAAACACCAAGAAATGGTTGGGCGGACGCAAAAAGGAGAATTGCCGCTATGGGCGGCATGACAGAAGCGGGCATAGGAGCCGCAAGCCCGTCGCAAGTTCCACAAACCATCGGCTTGGGAACTTGCGTCGCAGCTTTTCACCTGACCCGGCCCTTGCGCAGGCACTCCCTGTCCCCGTAGGTCACGCCGATCCAAACGATCAGAGCAACCCGGCCCCCTGGTCATGCACCACCCTTGTCGGGCGATGCAAACAGAAAGAAGCACGGCGCTTCTTTCTATGGACGTTAAGCCGGTAGACGACAGCGTCGTCAGACCGAACCTAGTACCAATTCGGATCTTTCTTGAGCTGTTCCATCAGCAGCTTTTGCATGCCTTCGTCCGGCTTGCCAAGAAAACGGTAGTCGGCGTGCCGCGTTGGCGATTTGTCCGCGGGCAAGCCCGCCGGGACTTCTACCAACATCGCGTAAGCATCTTCCTTGTCGAAGCTGAAAGCGACGATCAGGCGCTTGTTCAGGCATGTGTCTGCGGTTTCACAGAGCGGCCCGACTAAGTACTTGTCACCATCCTCTTCAACGGCATTCATCTGTTCAGCGCTACCCGACAGGTTCATCACCCATTCAGGCAGGCGCTCTTCCTTCTTGACCACGCTCTGCCAGGTCTCGCGGTACTGCGGGTCCGCACTCAGCAGTTCGTTGGCTCGGGACTGGCCATCATTGGCAGCCAGCACCAAGCCGCTGCCGCCCAACAACAGGGCGGCAGCCAGGACTTTAAGGGACGAGTTGAACATGCTTAGCCTCGACCACGACGGCCAAAGAAGAAGGAAGCGATGAACATCACCAGGAAGACCACAAACAGAATCTTGGCGATACCCGTGGCGGTGCCCGCGATACCACCGAAGCCCAGGACTGCAGCCACAATGGCGATGATCAGAAATGTGATTGCCCAACTCAACATGGTGATTCTCCTTACGCTTCTTTTAGGGGTAACAGCGGTAGTGCCTGCGGTCGCTCGATTCGAGGACCGTGTATTGCCTAGAACACCCAGCGTTCCTGCGATGGCAGGTCGCCGAGGGTGGAGTCCTGTTCAACCGCCGCCAATTGCGGGGTTGTCACATCGGCGGCAGTGCTGCCGACGGAGCGGAAATGGGTCTGGGTCATCATCGGACGTTCAAACTGCACGACTTGCTGCTGACTCTGCTGCCAATGCGCCAATTGCTGACCGCCAATCAAGGTCACCATCAGGGCCAGGCTGGCAAACAGCCCCTGTTGCAGGCGCAGTGGCGATACACGCAGTTGGGTCAGGCTTTGGCGAGTCATGCTGTATCTCTCCCGCATTCTGATTATTCGTAGATGAAACTCGTATGAGGTGTATTGCAGCCTGCGTGCCAGTTTTTTAACAAAATAAAAATCAATAAAATCAACAAGTTAAAAACAAAAGCGCTTTGACACCACGAGCATCCTGCACGATGCCCCTATCCTTGCCGTGCGAAATGCACGATGGTCACTGGTCGGATCAAGGGATAGGAAGGCAACGTTCGACTGCCGAAGTGGCAAGAGGGAGACAAAAACGCCTTTTGTGGGCGTCTTTGTAAGAAGAAGCGCAGATAGCTGCGCGGTGACGGCTTTAATCAATCAGAATAAACCATGCAACTTGCCCGATTATTCCGGGACTAAACAACATCATTCATTCTTAAGGGAGCGCGGGACAGATGGAATCAGCCAAGGAACTTCAAGGCCGCATTCTTTTAGTGGATGACGAATCCGCGATCCTTCGCACCTTCCGTTACTGCCTGGAAGATGAAGGCTACACCGTAGCCACCGCCAACAGCGCCGCCCAGGCCGATGCCTTGTTGCAACGCCAGGTGTTTGACCTGTGCTTCCTGGACCTGCGCCTGGGCGAAGACAACGGTCTGGACGTACTGGCGCAAATGCGTATCCAGGCGCCGTGGATGCGCGTGGTGATCGTCACGGCCCACTCGGCCGTCGACACCGCCGTGGATGCGATCCAGGCCGGCGCGGCCGACTACCTGGTAAAGCCTTGCAGCCCCGACCAATTGCGCCTGGCCACGGCCAAGCAGCTGGAAGTGCGCCAGCTCTCGGCACGCCTGGAAGCCCTGGAAGGCGCAGTGCGCCAGCCCAAGGACGGCCTCGACTCCCATAGCCCGGCGATGATGGTGGTGCTGGAAACCGCACGCCAGGTGGCGGGCACTGATGCCAACATCCTGATTCTCGGCGAATCCGGCACCGGTAAAGGTGAACTGGCCCGGGCGATCCACGGTTGGAGCAAACGCGCGAAAAAATCCTGTGTCACCATCAACTGCCCGTCCCTGACGGCGGAACTGATGGAAAGCGAGTTGTTCGGTCATAGCCGTGGTGCGTTTACCGGCGCCAGCGAAAGCACCCTCGGCCGCGTCAACCAGGCCGATGGCGGCACCTTGTTTCTCGACGAGATCGGCGACTTTCCGCTTACTTTACAACCCAAGTTGCTGCGCTTTATCCAGGACAAGGAATACGAGCGCGTCGGCGACCCGGTGACTCGCCGTGCCGATGTGCGAATCCTCGCCGCAACCAACCTGAACCTGGAAGACATGGTTCGCGACGGCCGTTTCCGCGAAGACCTGCTGTATCGCCTGAATGTCATCACCTTGCACCTGCCGCCCCTGCGCGAACGCAGCGAAGACATCCTGACCCTGGCCGACCGCTTCCTGGCGCGCTTCGTGAAGGAATATGCGCGGCCGGCGCGCGGCTTCAGCGATGAAGCCCGTGAGGCACTGCTCAACTACCGCTGGCCGGGGAACATCCGTGAGCTGCGCAACGTGGTTGAGCGGGCCAGCATCATTTGCCCGCAGGAAAAAGTTGAGATCAGCCACCTCGGCATGGCCGAGCAGCCGACCAACAATGCCCCGCGTATCGGTGCGGCGTTGAGCCTGGATGAACTGGAAAAGGCGCATATCGGCGCCGTGCTGGCCACCAGCGACACCCTGGACCAGGCGGCCCGAACCCTTGGCATTGATGCGTCGACGCTGTATCGCAAACGCAAACAATACAACCTGTGAGCTGTAGCCTATGAAGCTTGCGATGACCCTGCGCACTCGGTTGTTCCTGAGTATTTCCGCGCTGATCACCGTCGCCCTGTTGGGGTTGCTGCTGGGGCTGGTGAGCGTCATGCAAATGGCCAAGACCCAGGAATCGTTGATTCGCAGCAACTTCATCACATTGGACCTGGGGCTCAAGCTTCGGCAGACCCTCGGCGACCAGTTGATGATCATGCTCAATGAACAGCCGAATACCGCTGCGCTGGAGGACTCCAAGCAACGCTATTTCGCCCTGTTGCAGCAAGGTATCGACCACGAACAAAAGGACGCGGTAACCAGCGGTTTTACCCAGGCCAAGACCAATTACCTGAGCTTTCTCGAGGCGTTCGATGAAAAGGAGAATGCTCCGCCGCAACTGCGCAACAACGACGAGCTGACCAAACGCTTCAACATCCTGCGCAACGGCCTGATCGCCGAGCACAAGAAAGCCCTGGATAACATCAACGATACCGAACACAAGTCCCGTGAACGTGCGCTGCTGATTGCCGGCCTGCTGGGCCTGGTCGGGCTGGCCGTGCTGATCATCGGTTTCGTTACCGCCCACGGTATCGCCCGACGCTTTGGCGGGCCGATCGAAGCGCTGGCCAAGGCCGCCGACAAGATCGGCCAGGGCAACTTCGAAGTCACGCTGCCCATTTCATCCGCAGCGGAAATGAACCTGTTGACCCGACGCTTCGGCATCATGGCCGAGGCGTTGCGCCAGCATCAGGCAACCAATGTCGACGAGCTACTCGCCGGGCAGCAACGCCTGCAAGCGGTGCTCGACAGCATCGACGACGGCCTGCTGATGATCGACCGCCAGGGTCGCCTGGAACACCTTAACCCGGTGGCACAACGTCAACTCGGCTGGGACGAGAATCGCCTGGGCCAAGGCCTTGGCGACGCCCTGGGCCGCCCGGAACTGGATGAACAGCTGCAGCTGGTACTGCGCGGCGGCAACCTGGAGCGCGCACCTGAAGACCTGGAAGTAGAGGTTGAGGGTGAGCTGCGCCTGCTGACGTACAGCCTGACGCCGGTCAGCCATACCCAGGGGCACATTCTGGGCGCGGTGATGGTGCTGCATGACGTTACCGAACAGCGTGCCTTTGAACGAGTGCGCAGTGAGTTTGTATTGCGCGCGTCCCATGAATTACGCACGCCGGTGACGGGCATGCACATGGCCTTCGGCTTGTTCCGGGAACGGGCGAAGTTTCCTGCGGAGTCGCGCGAAGCGGACCTGCTGGATACGGTCAACGAGGAAATGCAGCGCCTGATGCAGTTGATCAACGACTTGCTCAACTTCTCGCGCTACCAGAATGGCTTGCAGAAACTCACCTTGGGCCCGTGTGACATCAGCGACCTGCTCGAACATGCCCGCGCCCGCTTCGCGGAGCAGGCGAATGCGCAGAACATCGAGCTGCTGGTTGAGGAACAATCCCCGCTACCGAGGTTGCATGCCGATCGAGCGCAGCTGGAAAGGGTGCTCGACAATTTGCTGGGCAATGCCCTGCGGCACACAGCCGACGGTGGGCAGATCCGCTTGCAGGCGCGTCGTCATGGCGAACGGGTGATTGTCAGCGTTGAAGACAACGGTGAAGGCATTGCCTACGGCCAGCAGGGACGAATCTTCGAACCGTTTGTGCAGGTAGGCCGCAAGAAAGGCGGCGCCGGGCTGGGCCTGGCGCTGTGCAAGGAGATCGTGCAATTGCACGGTGGCCGCATGGGGGTGTATTCGCGGCCGGGGCAGGGGACGCAGTTCTACATGGCGTTGCCCCTGTAGGACCAACGCGCCAACCGTTATTGGTGATTCAACGCCCGCAGGATCGCAGCACTTTCGGCATCCGGCGTCCCATCAAACAGCGACGCCCGGAAATGCATCTGGAACGCGGCCACCACATGCCGCGTCGCCACATCCAGCTCGCCCGTCTGCGGCGTCGGATAGCCCAGCTTCGCCAACTCTTCCTGGAACCAGGTAATGCTCGGCAGATCGGCTGCGTACTGCACCTGGTAACGGGCCACCGCCTTGGCGTCCGGCCACATGCCCAGCCCTTCATCCGCCAGGCGCTTCCAGGGGAACAACGGCCCCGGGTCCAGCTTGCGCAGCGGGGCAATGTCGCTATGGCCGATGATGTTTCGCGGGTCGATGCCGTTGCGTTTGGTGATGTCCTTGAGCAGCACCACCAGCGACTGCACCTGCGCTTCGGAATAGGGATACCAGACGCGGCCCGTCGGCAAATCCCGATAACCCGGGTTCACGATCTCGATCCCGATGGAGCTGGAGTTGAGCCAGGTGCGGCCCATCCATTCACTTTCTCCGGCATGCCAGGCGCGCTGGCTTTCATCCACGAGCTTATAGATGGTGGCCGAGGCGTTATCACCGATCAGGTAATGACTGCTGACCTGGCCATGGGTCAACAGCGCCAGGGAGCGCTCAAGGGACGCCGAGGTGTAGTGCACGACGACAAACTGCACACGATTGTCGTGGTTCACCGAAGGATGACTGGTGTCCAGGCGAGGGCCGCTCGCGCAACCGGCGAGCAGGAGAAACAGAAAGGCAGAACACAGAAGTTTCATGGCAGCAAATAGTACGCTTAAGACGATAATGCAACAGTGTAACGTACCGTTTGCTGCCAGGCGGCCAAATGCGATGTTTTAAACAAAATGGAACATTTCCGGTCAGGCCGCCTGCACCTGATTACGCCCCGCCGCCTTGGCACGATATAACGCCTCGTCAGCGCGCTTGAGCGCCAGGTCACTGCGTTCTCCCGGCTGAAACTGCGCCATGCCCATGGACACCGTAATCGTCACCGGCTCGCCCTTGAAGTGAAACGGGCAGGCTTGGATGGCTGCACGCAGGGTTTCGCCCACCGCCAACGCATCGGACAGCGACGAGTTGGGCATCAGCAGCACAAACTCTTCACCGCCAAAACGCGCGATGAAGTCGTTCGGCCGCAGGCGTTTGCGAAGCACCGTGGCGATGATCTTCAGCACCTTGTCGCCCGCCAGATGACCATAGCCGTCGTTGATGCGCTTGAAGTGATCGAGGTCCAGCATGGCCAGTGACAGGTTATTTCCACGCTGGTGCCAGGCGTTGACCTCCTGCTCCAGGCGCTCGCTCCAGGCAGCGCGGTTGGGTAGTGCGGTGAGCGGATCGATCAGGGCTTTCTGGCGCTGAACCTCAAGGTGTTCACGGTAGCCCTGAGCCTCTTGCTCCATATTGGCGACCCGTTCGGCCAGGCCCTTGAGCCGTGCAGCCACTTCCTGTTCGCGCTGGTCACGCTGGTGGCGGTGTTCATCCATGGTGCCCAGCAACCCTTCGAGATGGCTCTCCAGCACGTGCTTGAGGCTGTCGAGGTCCGCGGCATCCTGCATGCTGGTTTGCAAACCATCCACTTGTTCGCGGATCTGGGTATCCAGTTCCCTGGCCGCCGAGCGGCTGTCGGCGTGGCCGTCACTGGCGACCTGCAGGTGCCCCTGGAACGCCTCGAGACGATCGTTGAGTTGCTTGAGGTAGGCTTCAAACTCGTGCTGGCCGCTGTCGGTGATCGCCAGCATCAACACCGCCAGGTCATCGAGGATCGGCAGCAATTCGTACCAGTTCAATCCGTGGGCCAGGCGTTCACGCATGGCTTCGGCCTGGGGCCGATGGCGCTCGGGCAGCGAGAGGTCTTCCAGTAAGCCGAGCAGGGTATCTTCGATGTGCTTGGCCACCGAACTGTAAGACGGCTCGGGAGTGTCGGGCAGGGCGTAGGCTTGATCCGCTTGCAGCTCGTCTGGGTTCAGCTCTGCCTGCTCGGGCGATTCTTGCGGTTCATCGGCCAGGACCGGGGGCAGGGAAAGACTGCCGATCTCTGTCCGCTCCGGCTCACGGGCCTGCACCTCTGGCACCTCGACCATGGCGGCGAGAGCGCTCTCAAGCTCAACCTCCGCTTCGATCGGTTGCTCGGGTTCTAGCGTTTCGATAAGCGTAGCGGGTGCCTCGACGACAGGCGCTGTGACCGCGACGGCCGGAACAACAGGCACTGCTTCGCTGACAGCGTCGGTAGCCTCTACTGGCGATACCGGCTCAGGGGGCGACTCGATGGGGGCCGGGACCTTCGGCTGCGGTGCAAAAGCCCGCAGCGCCTGGGCCAGTTCTGCCGATTGCGCCGGCGCTTCAACTTCACCCACCGGGCTGGGCTTTGGCGCAGCAGGCGCCGGAGAAGCCGGGCGGGATGGCGTGGGCGCTTCAACCTCCGGCGTGTCGATTGCGTCCTTGGTGCCAAACAGACGCTGCAACAGCCCCGGGCTCGAACGGCTGGTTTCGCCCTCCGGCTCCAGGTTACTCAGCGCCTGCCCCTGCAGGCCGCTCAGCTCGCTCAGCAACAGCGGGATCTCCCGCGCCTGGCCAACCCGACCGTCCAGCTGCTTGGCGAAAGCCTTCAGCGGGCGACTCACGTCCCGTGGCAAGGGCAGTTTCTGCAACTGAGTGACCAGGGCCGTCAACGCGCTGCCGATCTGGTCAACCCGGGTTTCGCGGCGCTGCTCCGAATCCAGCACGGCCTTTTCCAGGCGCGGCAGCAATGCAGCGAGGGCGGCGTCCATGTCGTCGGTGCGCACCACATCGCGCATTTCCTTCATGCATTGGTCAACCGCTCGGTCGGTCCCTTCTGCCGCCAGGGTGCTGCGCACCAGCCCTCGGCGCAGCAGGTCGAGGCGGGCGGCCCAGCGACGCTCGAGCTTTTCTTGTTGCTCGACGCTTTTAAGGTATTTCTCTTTCCAACGCTGGGCGTCGTCGCTCATGCAAGGGGTCCGCGAGGGCCGGGGCTCAACGCGGGCAATGCATCAGCCGTGAGCGAACCCGGCAGACGAATCTCTACCGCGACGGGCAGGTGATCGGAGATGGGCTGCGCCAGTACCTGCACACTTTCGAGTGTCAGGGTCGGGCTGAGCAGGATGTGATCAAGACAACGTTGCGGTCGCCAGCTGGGAAAGGTGGCTTCGACTTGCGGCGCCAGCAACCCAAGGTCGCGCAACGGGGAATTCTGTAGCAGGTCTGTGGCATGGGTGTTCATGTCACCCATCAGCACCTGGTGTTTGTAGCCGCCAATCAACTCACGGATGTAGGCCAACTGCATGGTTCGGGTTCGAGCCCCCAGTGCGAGGTGCATCATCACCACGACCAATGCTTCCGGCCCTTCGCCGAATCGTACGAGAATTGCACCGCGGCCTTTCGGGCCAGGCAACGGGTGGTCCTCGATCGCCCACGGCTTCAGGCGGCTGAGCACACCATTGCTGTGCTGGCCGAGTTTGCCGAGGTTGCGATTGAGTTGCTGATACCAGTAGGGAAAGGCACCGAGTTGCGCAAGGTGTTCGACCTGGTTGATGTAGCCGGAACGCAGGCTGCCACCGTCGGCCTCCTGCAGGGCTACCAGGTCGAAGTCACCCAGCAGGTCGCCGATCTTTTGCAGATTGCCGGCACGCCCATTGTGGGGCAGCAGGTGCTGCCAGCCACGGGTCAGGTAATGCCGGTATTTCTCGGTACTGATACCCACCTGGATATTGAAACTGAGCAGGCGCAACCGACTGTCAGCCGGCAGGCCCGTGGATTCCAGGTGATGTTCGTTGACCTTCGGGTCATGCAGGCCAACGACACGTTCAGTACCCCAGCGACGCATGACGGGCCCCTTACTTGGCTGCGCGCTCTTTGGCGATCAATTGGTCGGCCACGTTCAGCGCCTGCTCTTCGCCGCCGGCACTGCCGATGTCAAAGCGGTATTTGCCGTTGACGATCAGCGTCGGTACGCCTTGCACGCCGTATTTCTGGGCCAGTTCCTTGTATTGGGCCATCTTGCCCTTCACAGCGAACGAGTTGAATGTCTCCAGGAACTTGGTTTTGTCGACGCCTTGGGTGGCGACGAAATCGGCCATGTCTTCAGGCTTCACAAGGCGCTTGCCTTCTTTCTGGATGGCATTGAAGACAGCCGCGTGAACCTTGTGTTCTACACCCATGGTGTCCAGGGTAATGAACAGCTGGCCGTGGGCGTCCCATGGGCCGCCGAACAGGGCAGGAATACGTTTGAAGTTCACGTCCTCAGGCAGCTTCTCGACCCACGGATTGATGACTGGCTCAAAGGCGTAGCAATGCGGGCAGCCATACCAGAACAGCTCCACCACTTCGATCTTGCCCGGTACGGAAACCGGCACAGGATTGGTCAATTCGACATAGGTTTTACCGGCTTCAAGCGGCACATTATCGGCAGCTTGTGCGGTCATGCCGAAAAGGCTGGCAGTGACGAGAGCGGCGCTGAGGATCAGATTACGCATGCTTTACTCCTGGACAAATAAAGTCGCCTCACGCGACCTTTGTTGTGACAGGTCTACGCGGGCATGAGTTCGTTAGTGTAACGGCACCGGCCACAAAAAAGGGCGGCCTGGGCCACCCTTTTTATGCTTGCATCGACGGATTAATCGAGCGTTAACGTAGCCGGGGCACTTAGTGCAGGCCCTGGATGTATTGGGACACGGCTTCGATGTCCTTGTTGCTGAGTTTCGCGGCGATGCTCTGCATGATCTTGGTATCGCCGTCATTGGTGCGATTGCCTTCGCGGAAGTCTGTCAGCTGTTTGCCGATGTACTGGGCATGCTGGCCGCTCAAGTGCGGGAAGCCAGCGGCAGCAAGGCCTGCGCCGTTAGGCGAGTGGCAGCCGAGGCAGGAAGGCATGCCTTTTTCCAGGTTGCCGCCGCGGAACAATTCTTCACCGCGGGCCACCAGTTTCGGATCAGCAGCTCCCACACTGCCTTTCTGGCTGGCAAAATACGCCGCGATATCCGCCAGGTCCTGATCGCTGAGGTTGGTCAACAAGCCGGTCATTTCCAGGACCATACGCTTGCCGTCCTTGATGTCGTGCATCTGCTTGGTCAGGTAACGCTCACCCTGGCCGGCCAGTTTTGGAAAGTTAGGCGCCGGGCTATTACCGTCCGGTCCATGGCAAGCACCACATACGGCGGCTTTCGCCTGGCCAGCAGTGGCGTCGCCTGCGGCATGGGCAACACCGGTGATGCCCAGGGTCAACAGCAGACTCACGATCAGTTTGTTCATCAGCTAATCCAACTACGGCTAAGGGTTAAAGAGTTATGGACCGGGTTCACTCACCATCAACTGAATGACGGCATGGTAATCCTCGGTACTGCAGTCCATGCACAAACCACGCGGCGGCATCGCCTTGAAACCCTGGGTCACGTGTTGCACCAGCGTGTCCATACCTTGAGCCAATCTTGGCTTCCAGGCTGCCTGGTCACCCCGTCCAGGGGCGTTGGGCAGCTGTCCGGCATGGCAGGCCCCGCAAAAGCGGTTGTACACAGCCTCCGGTTCCTGTGTAGCCTGCGCACTGTAAAGTGGCATCAAGAAACCGAAGGCCAGCAGCCACTTGGTCATACATCGACCTTTTCAGGGTTTGAGAGCGTTTTGCGTTCTAATGCGCAATAAAGGTCTATCGCTCCCGTGAACTTCATCCTTCGCTGGGACAAAGCACACACAAAATCTGCGGCATTATATACTGGCGCTACTGAAACGGAAACGACACCGCTTGCCGCACCTATTCCCGGCACCGCCCACATCGGAAAACTCATGCAACTCAAGAATCCCATCCTCGGCCTGTGCCAACAGTCCACCTTCATGCTCAGCGCCGCCAAAGTCGACCAATGCCCCGATGACGAAGGCTTCGAAGTCGCATTCGCCGGCCGTTCCAACGCCGGCAAATCCAGCGCGCTGAACACCCTGACCCACGCCAGCCTGGCCCGCACCTCGAAAACCCCGGGGCGCACACAGCTCCTCAACTTCTTCAAGCTAGACGATGATCGGCGTCTGGTCGACCTGCCGGGCTACGGTTATGCAAAAGTACCTATCCCGCTGAAGCTGCACTGGCAGCGTCACCTCGAAGCGTATCTGGGTGGCCGGGAGAGTTTGAAGGGTTTGATTCTGATGATGGACATCCGTCATCCAATGACCGACTTCGACCTGTTGATGCTCGATTGGGCCGTCGCCAGCGGCATGCCGATGCACGTCCTGCTGACCAAGGCCGACAAACTGACCTACGGCGCAGCGAAAAACACCCTGCTCAAAGTGCAGGCAGAAATCCGAAAGGGTTGGGGTGATGCGGTGACTATCCAGTTGTTCTCGGCGCCAAAACGCATGGGCCTGGAAGATGCCTACACTGTATTGGCAGGTTGGATGGAACTGGCTGACAAAGGTTCGGAAGCCGCCGAGTAAAAACTCGGGGCAAAAAAAACCCCGGACTTCGTATGGGGAGGGGAAGTTCGGGGTCCAAGTTCCGGACCGCTAGGGCGGGGTCCAGATATCTGCCAACACTTAACACAACATAGGAGCATTGAAGGGCTTCACCACCCATTCAGTAACTCTGAGTAGCAATTCACGGGTTAAGTTCCGGCACGTTCAAAAAACTATTGGAAATAACCCGCCGCGTTTTCCGATCTAAAGCGCTGCCGCGGCATGATGCCGCGGCCCAGGCCCCAGGTTTAGTGCGCTTCGTCCCAGTTGTCGCCCACGCCGACGTCTACCACCAGCGGCACATCCAGCTTTGCCGCCTCGCTCATGTGTTCACGAATCCTCGCGCTGACTTCAGCCACCAGGTCCTCACGCACCTCCAGCACCAATTCATCGTGCACCTGAAGGATGACCTTGGCGTCCAGGCCCGAGTCCGTCAGCCAGTTGTCGACCTTGACCATGGCCTTCTTGATGATATCGGCCGCAGTGCCCTGCATCGGCGCGTTGATTGCCGTACGCTCGGCGCCAGCACGCTCCTGAGGCTTGTTGGAATTGATCTCCGGCAGGTACAGGCGGCGCCCGAACAGGGTTTCCACATAACCCTGATCAGCCGCCTGGGCACGGGTGCGCTCCATGTACTCGCGAACCCCCGGGTAACGGGCGAAGTACACATCGATATAAGCCTTGGCGGTCTTGGTGTCGACGCCGATGTCCTTGCCCAGCTTCTGGGCGCCCATGCCGTAGATCAGGCCAAAGTTGATCGCCTTGGCACTGCGACGCTGATTGGACGTGACCTCAGCCAACTCAACCTTGAACACCTCGGCCGCCGTGGCGGTGTGCACGTCCAGGTCGTCGCGGAACGCATTCAGCAAGCCTTCGTCCTTCGATAAATGCGCCATGATGCGCAGCTCGATCTGCGAGTAGTCCGCCGCCAGCAGCTTGTAGCCCTTGGGCGCGACAAATGCCTGGCGGATACGCCGGCCTTCAGCGGTACGCACCGGAATGTTCTGCAGGTTTGGATCGCTGGAGGACAGGCGCCCGGTTGCTGCTACGGCCTGGTGATAGGAGGTGTGCACGCGACCGGTGCGCGGGTTGATCTGCTCCGGCAAACGGTCGGTGTAGGTGCTTTTCAACTTGCTCATGCTGCGGTACTGCATCAGCACTTTCGGCAGTGGGTAGTCGTCTTCAGCCAATTTGGCCAAGACTTCCTCGGCCGTCGAGGCCTGGCCCTTGCCGGTCTTCTTCAACACCGGCAGCCCGAGTTTCTCGTAGAGAATCGCACCCAACTGCTTGGGCGAGCCCAGGTTGAATTCCTCGCCGGCGATCTCATACGCCTGGCGCTCGAGGTCGACCATCTTGTTGCCCAGCTCGATGCTCTGGATGCCCAGCAAGGCGGCATCCACCAGGGCGCCCTGACGCTCAATGCGCGCCAGCACGGGCACCAGCGGCATCTCGATGTCGGACAATACGCTGGCCAGGGTAGGAATAGCGGCAAGCTGCTTGTGCAGTTCCTGGTGCAAACGCAGGGTCACATCCGCGTCTTCCGCCGCGTAAGGGCCGGCTTGCTCCAGGGCAATCTGGTCAAAGGTCAGCTGCTTGGCGCCTTTGCCGGCGATGTCCTGGAAGCTGACGGTGTCGTGGTCCAGGTACTTCTTCGCCAGGCTGTCCATGTCGTGGCGCGTCGCCACGGAGTTCAGCACATAGGATTCAAGCATGGTGTCGAAGGCAATGCCGCGCACGGTGATGCCGTGTGCCGGGTCACCACCGATGGCGCAGTTGGCCAGGATGTTCATGTCGAACTTGGCGTGCTGGCCGACCTTGAGTTTTTCCGGGTCTTCGAGCAACGGCTTCAGGGCCAGCAGCACGGTGTCCCGATCCAGCTGTTCCGGCGCGCCGATGTAGGAGTGGGTCAGCGGAATGTAGGCTGCTTCATGGGCCTGCACGGCAAACGACACACCCACCAGTTGCGCTTTCTGGGCGTCGATCCCGGTGGTCTCGGTATCAAAGGCGAACAGCTTGGCGTCGTTGAGCTTCTTCAGCCAGACATCGAACTGGGCCTGGGTGAGGATGGTTTCGTACACCGGCTCCACAGAAACCGGCGCGACCACCTCAACCGCTTCCTCGGCGACCGCGGCCGAAGGAGCAGCGCTCAACTCGACGCGCTTGGCATCGCGTTGAATCTCGTCAATCCAGCTCTTGAACTCCAGCAGCGTATACAGCTCCAGCAGCTTCTCGCGATCCGGCTCGATCAGGTGCAAATCATCCAGGCCCACGTCCAGCGGCACGTCGATCTTGATCGTCGCCAGCTCGTAGGACAGGAACGCACTCGCCTTATGCTCTTCCAGTTTGGCGACCAGGGTCTTGGCACCACGAATCGGCAAGGTCGGCACGATATCGAGCTGCTCGTAGAGCTCCTTCAAGCCGCCGTTGACGCCTACCAACAGGCCGGAAGCCGTCTTCGGACCAATGCCCGGAACGCCCGGGATGTTGTCGGACGAATCGCCCATCAACGCCAGGTAATCGATGATCTGCTCGGGAGCGACACCGAATTTCTCCTTCACGCCCTCAACGTCCATGGCGCTACCGGTCATGGTGTTGACCAAGGTAATGTGCCCGTCGACCAGCTGCGCCATGTCCTTGTCGCCGGTGGAAATCACCACCGGACGGTCGGCGGCCGCGCTGCTGCGGGCCAGGGTGCCGATCACGTCGTCCGCTTCGACGCCTTCGACGCACAGCAGCGGGAAGCCCAGGGCGATCACGCTCTGGTGCAGCGGCTCGATCTGCACGCGCATGTCATCGGGCATGCTCGCGCGGTTGGCCTTGTATTCGGCGTACAGCTCATCGCGAAATGTCCCGCCCTTGGCGTCGAACACCACCGCGAACGGACTGTTCGGGTATTGCCTGCGCAGGCTTTTGAGCATGTTCAACACGCCCTTGACCGCGCCGGTAGGCAGGCCTTTGGAAGTGGTGAGCGGCGGCAGCGCGTGAAAGGCGCGGTACAGGTAAGAAGAACCGTCCACCAGGACGAGGGGGGCTTGGCTCATGAGCAGGATCAACCTTTTCGGCGGGTCAGGCGCTAGAATAGCCGGACCAATGACGACAAAGGGACAAGGTTATCATGCGTACAGTAAATCGCTTGTTGTTGACCGGCTTGATTGCACTCACTCCGATGGTGGCCATGGCGGCAGATACTGCCCCTTCGGGCGACCCGGAAGTCACCATTCGCACGGAAGGCGACAAGACCATTCAGGAATACCGCCAGAATGGTTTCCTGTACGCAATCAAGGTGACCCAGAAAGGCTTTCCGCCTTACTTCCTGGTGCGCGCGGACGGAACCGATGCGAACTTCATCCGCTCTGACCAGCCGGATATGCTGATCCCGTCATGGAAGATCTTCGAATGGAAATGATTTCTTAACTTTAATCGGCGCTGCCCCCCGCAGCGCCCGTAACGGCAGTTTTAACCATGTCTGTGTTCACCCCCCTGGCTCGGCCCGAGCTGGAAACCTTTCTTGCCCCTTACGGGCTCGGCCGCCTGCTTGATTTCCAGGGGATTGCCGCTGGTAGTGAAAACACCAATTTCTTCATCAGCCTGGAACAGGGCGAATTTGTCCTGACCCTGGTCGAGCGCGGCCCCGTGCAGGAAATGCCGTTCTTCATCGAACTGCTGGACGTGCTCCACGACGCTGATTTGCCAGTGCCTTACGCCCTGCGTACCACCGACGGCGTGGCCTTGCGCGAGTTGGCGGGCAAACCGGCGCTGCTGCAACCGCGCCTGGCGGGCAAGCACATCAAGGACGCCAACGCCCAGCATTGCGTGCAAGTGGGCGAATTGCTCGGGCACCTGCACCTGGCCACCCAAGGCGAGAAGGTGCTGGAACGCAAGACCGATCGCGGGCTGGACTGGATGCTCAGCGAAGGCGCGCAACTGATCTCGCACCTCGACGCGGAACAACGCGGCCTGTTGCAAGCGGCGCTGGATGAGATCGAGGCGCACAAGGCGCAGATCCTCACGCTGCCCCGGGCAAACATCCACGCCGACCTGTTTCGCGACAACGCGATGTTCGAAGGCACGCACCTGACCGGGCTGATCGACTTCTACAACGCCTGCTCGGGGCCGATGCTGTACGACGTGGCGATCGCCCTGAACGACTGGTGCTCGGACGCCGACGGCGTGATCGACGGCCAACGGGCGCGGGCGTTGCTGGGGGCTTATGCGGGCTTGCGGCCGTTTACCGCCAAGGAAGCGGAGCTGTGGCCGACCATGCTGCGTGTGGCCTGTGTGCGGTTCTGGCTGTCACGCCTGATTGCGGCGGAATCGTTCGCCGGGCAGGACGTGCTGATTCACGACCCGCGCGAGTTTCAGGTGCGCCTGGCGCAACGCCAGCAGGTCAAGACCCCGCTGCCGTTCGCGCTGTAAAGATCGTACGCGATCAAAATGTGGGAGCGGGCTTGCTCGCGAATGTGGAGTTTCAGTCACCAGATGCGCTGACTGATGCACCGCATTCGCGAGCAAGCCCGCTCCCACAGTGGTTATGCGGCGTCTGTCAGAGCGACTCCAGGCACCCAGCCAGGTCATTCCCCAGCTTCTCCAGCACCTGCTCATACCCCTGGGCGGAGGCCGGCGTGTAGCCGCCCAACGCATCCAGCTCCGCCAGCTTCACCGGCAAACCCGCCACCAGCGTTTCCGCAAGGCGCGGGCGCAACGGCGGCTCGCTGAACACACAAGTCTTGCCCACTTCCTGCAAACGCGTACGCATCGCTGCCACATGCTGGGCACCCGGCTGCACTTCTGCGGCCACACTGAACACCCCGGTGTGCTTGAGGCCGTAGGCATCTTCGAAGTAATCGAAGGCTTCATGGAACACGAAGTACGGCTTGCCGGCGACGTCCGCCATACGTGCCTTCAAGCGCGCGTCCAGTGCATCCATACGGCCATCAAAGGCCTTCACGTTGCTCTGGTAACGCTCGGCGTTCGCCGGGTCGGCAGCGCTGAGGTCCGCCGCCATGCGGTTCGCAATCACCCGGGCGTTGACCGTCGACAGCCACAAATGCGCATCCAGGCTGCCCGGGCGATGGTCATGATCATGTTCGTCGGCATCTTCAGCATGGGAGTGGCTATCTTCGGCGAACCGACGCAGTTTCATTCCCGGAAGGTCCTGCACCGCCACCGTCGGCAAGCTGCGGCCTTTCAAGACACGCGGCAGAAAGCTTTCCATGTCCGGGCCGATCCAATACAGCAGGTCCACCGACTGCACGCGCCGTACGTCGGAAGGGCGCAACGCATAGTTATGCGGCGAAGCGCCCGGCGGCAGCAATACCTCGGGAATCGCCACGCCATCCTGCACAGCAGCAGCAATCAGTTGTAACGGTTTGATACTGGTCAGCACCCGAACCTCCGCCTGAGCGGCACCGGCAAGCAGCAAACTGGTGACAAATACGACAAAAACGGGAAAAAGTCTGGACACGATGACCACTCAAGGAGGCAGGAACAGGTAACATAATAACGTCTCTCACAAATATCTGTCGCCGCTCATGCCTAAAACACCGCTTGCCAGCCGTCCCCATGACCACTCTCACTGCGTGCACAGCGCACTGTCAGAGGCCGACGCCTTGTGCGCGCGCCAAGGCCTGCGCCTGACCGCCCTGCGTCGCCGGGTGCTGGAGCTGGTGTGGCAAAGCCACAAGCCGCTGGGTGCCTACGACATCCTCGGCGTGCTCAGCGAGCAGGACGGCCGCCGCGCCGCGCCGCCCACGGTTTACCGCGCGCTGGACTTCCTGCTGGACAACGGCCTGGTGCACCGCATCTCATCGCTCAACGCCTTTGTCGGCTGCAACCACCCGGAACACGCGCACCAGGGCCAGTTCCTGATTTGCCGCGAGTGCCACGCCGCCATCGAACTTGAGCAAAAAAGCATCAGCGACAGCATCATCAAGAGCGCCGGCGACGTCGGCTTCAAGGTCGAAGGGCAAACCGTCGAAGTCGTCGGTGTGTGCTCGGGCTGCCAGGGGGCTTGATGAGCACTGCGTTAATCCGCCTGGAGCAGGTCGGGGTCACGTTCGCCGGGCAAAACGTGCTGGACAACATCGCCCTGAGCGTCGAGCCAGGTCAGATCGTCACGCTGATCGGCCCCAACGGTGCCGGCAAGACCACCCTGGTGCGCGCCGTACTCGGCCTGCTCAAGCCCGACAGCGGCAGCGTGTGGCGCAAGCCGAAGCTGCGAGTTGGCTACATGCCGCAGAAGCTGCATGTGGACCCGACCTTGCCCCTCTCGGTGCTGCGCTTCCTGCGCCTGGTGCCCGGTGTCGACCGTGCCCGCGCACAGTCCGCCCTCAAGGAAGTGGGCGCCGAACAGGTGATCGACAGCCCGGTGCAAAGCATCTCCGGTGGCGAAATGCAGCGTGTGCTGCTGGCCCGCGCCCTGCTGCGCGAGCCGGAATTGCTGGTACTGGATGAACCCGTGCAAGGCGTCGACGTCGCCGGCCAGGCCGAGCTGTACAGCCTGATCACCCGCCTGCGGGACCGCCATGGTTGCGGCGTGCTGATGGTCTCCCACGACCTGCACCTGGTGATGAGCACCACCGACCAGGTGGTGTGCCTCAATCGTCACGTGTGCTGTTCCGGCCACCCGGAACAGGTCAGCGGCGATCCGGCTTTTGTCGAGCTGTTCGGCAAGAACGCCCAGAGCCTGGCGATCTACCACCACCATCACGACCACGCCCATGACCTGCATGGCGCTGTAGTCGATGACTCCACCGCATCCCACACCCACGTTCATGGAGATAGCTGCAAGCATGGCTGATTTTCTGCTCTACGCCCTGCTGGCAGGCTTGGCTCTGGCGCTGGTGGCGGGCCCACTGGGCTCGTTCGTGGTCTGGCGGCGCATGGCCTATTTTGGCGACACCCTGTCCCACGCTGCGCTGCTGGGCGTGGCCATGGGATTTCTGCTGGATGTGAGCCCGACCATTGCCGTCACCGTCGGCTGCCTGCTGCTGGCTGTGCTGCTGGTGACCCTGCAACAGCGTCAGCCGCTGGCCTCCGATACCCTGCTGGGCATCCTGGCCCCAAGCACCTTGTCCCTGGGCCTGGTGGTGCTGAGCTTCATGCATGAAGTGCGTATCGACCTGATGGCCTACCTGTTCGGCGACCTGCTGGCTATCAGCCCCACCGACCTGGCGTGGATTCTAGGCGGCAGCGCGGCAGTGCTGGTGCTGCTGGTGACGCTGTGGCGCCCGCTGCTGGCGATCACCGTTCACGAAGAACTGGCCACCGTCGAAGGCTTGCCCGTGGCGGCGCTGCGCATGACCCTGATGCTGCTGATCGCCGTGGTGATCGCTGTCGCGATGAAGATTGTCGGCGTATTGTTGATCACATCGCTGCTGATCATCCCGGCTGCTGCGGCCCAGCGTCACGCCCGCTCGCCGGAGCAAATGGCGCTCGGCGCCAGCCTTCTGGGGATGCTCGCGGTGTGTGGTGGCCTGGCGCTGTCCTGGTTCAAGGACACCCCGGCCGGGCCGTCGATTGTGGTCACGGCGGCCGCCCTGTTTCTGCTGAGTTTTGTCCTGCCCCGTCGTGGGGTGTAGACTTGCTCGCTTTTTGCGCAATTAGAGAGTCGCAGGAATGAAGCTGTTCAACGCCCGTTATCTGCTCCTTGCCGCATTTTCCTTGCTGCTGGGCGCCTGCCAAAGCACCCCGCCCGCCGCCCCCCAGGCGCCGGACGCACGTGCTGCGGCCATCGCACAGCTGGAGCAAAACCTCGCCAGCAGTGAACTGGCCACCGCCGAAGACGAGCTGGCCGCCTTGCAGGCCCAGTCGCCCAACGATCCGGCGCTGGAGCCTTATCAGCGCCAACTGGCCGAAGCCTATTTGCAGCGCAGCCAGATCGTCCTGCAAAAGGGTGATGTCAACGCTGCCGCGACGGCCCTGAGCCGCGCACGGGCATTGATGCCCAAGGCTCCGGCGCTGACCGGTGGCGTCAACAGTGCGATCGCCCATGCCCGTAAAGTCGAGCTGGACAAAGCCGAGGCCGCTCTGAAAGCCGCCGAAGCCAAGCCGCCGGCCAAGGTCATCGACCCGGCAGCGCCAAGCACTACGGTTGCGCTGAACCTCACCGATATCGAGGCGCTGCGCCATCAACTGGATGAGATCGCCACCGATGTGGTGAATTACCAGTGCGATGTGAGCATCCAGGCGCCGCGCACCGAAGATTACCCATGGCTGGCCACGTTGCTGACCAAACGGGTGAAGCGCATCGATTCGGGGTATGACCTGAAGATTCACCGGCAGATCCTGAAGAAGGTTCCGGCGCAGGTCGTGCTGATTCCGCGTAAGACTGAATAACGCCATTCGCGAGCAAGCCCGCTCCCACATTTAACCGAGTTCCAACTTTGGAATGCGGTCAAATGTGGGAGCGGGCTTGCTCGCGAAAGCGATCTAACAAACAACCGATACCTTAAGCCGGAACAGCTTTAGCCTTCGGCTCCCGATCCCAGACCCGATGCTGGGCAATCGCCGCAAAGAACGCCTTAAACGCCTTCGCGTCGCCGCCCACAATCAAGCCCGCATCCGCCTCAAGCTTCAGCACATCCAGCAACTGCTTCGCCTCACCGGCCAGGGCAATTGCTTTCAAGTGCTTGTAGGCCTCCAGCAGGTAATGCAACGCCACACCATCAGCGCTCAACGCCTGAACCGACTTGGCGCCACCCGGCACAAACACCGCATCGAACGCCACCGAAGGCAAGCCTTCCATGGAAGCATCCACCGGCAGGCTCTTGCCATCCGCCGTCGTTACCGGCGCCGAGGTAGGCCCCAGCAACTTCGCATGCGCACCTGCGGCCTCAAGCGCCTTCTTCAAGGCATCAATCTCCGCACCATCAACACCGTTCGCCGCCAGAATCGCCACCTTGCGGGTCTTGATATCACCCGACAGCAAATTGGCCTGGCTCAACGCTGGCGAGCGTTCCGGAGACGTCTTGCGCTCTGGCACCGTACCTTTAGTCGGTGCTGGCAAGCCCAGGTTCTGCGCCACACGCTTGGCCAGTTCCAAGTCGATGTTGGCGAGGATCTCGTTCACCTGGCGAGCGCGAATAAACTCACGCTCCACCTTGCCCAGTTCAAAGCTGTAGGCGGCGATGATGTGCTCCTGCTCGTGCTTG
Organism: Pseudomonas sp. B6001; assembly: GCF_013386015.1. Lineage (NCBI taxonomy): Bacteria > Pseudomonadati > Pseudomonadota > Gammaproteobacteria > Pseudomonadales > Pseudomonadaceae > Pseudomonas > Pseudomonas sp. B6001. The sequence goes on along the minus strand of NZ_JACAOX010000002.1, from coordinate 724,067 downwards.
CTCATGCTGCGAAAAAACAGGCGCGCCTGGGAGAAGTGATCACCGAACGACTCGCTGCGCTCACGGATCTTGTGGGCATCAATACGCTCCGGATACGTCTCAAAACCACCGTCCTGCGCCGCAGGCGGAGTTTCTTTCGGCCAGCCGCCATCAATCGAGTTCGGCTCGTAGGACGCGCGGCCCTTGTCTATGGTGGTGCGGTGCATGGCATCGCGCTGGCCGTTATGGAACGGCGCTACCGGACGGTTGATTGGCAACTCGTGAAAGTTCGGCCCGCCCAGTCGGCTGATCTGCGTATCGGTGTAGGAAAACAGACGGCCTTGCAGCAGCGGGTCATTGGAAAAGTCGATGCCCGGCACGATATGCCCCGGGCAGAACGCCACTTGCTCGGTCTCGGCAAAGTAGTTGTCCGGGTTGCGGTTGAGCACCATCTTGCCCAACGGCGTGATCGGCACCAGCTCTTCGGGGATCAGCTTGGTCGGGTCGAGAATATCGAAGTCGAACTTATGCTCGTCCTCTTCGGCGATGATCTGCACGCCCAATTCCCACTCCGGGTAATCGCCACTTTCAATGGATTCCCACAGGTCACGACGGTGGAAGTCCGTGTCTTTGCCCGCCAGCTTCTGCGCCTCGTCCCACACCAGGGAACAGGTGCCAACGGTAGGCCGCCAGTGGAATTTGACGAAGTTGGATTTACCCTCGGCGTTCACCAGGCGGAAGGTGTGTACACCAAACCCCTGCATGGTCCGTAGGTTTTTTGGAATGGCCCGGTCAGACATGGCCCAGATCACCATGTGCGCCGACTCCGGCTGCAGCGAGACAAAATCCCAGAACGTATCGTGGGCTGAGCCGCCGGTAGGAATCTCGTTGTGGGGCTCAGGTTTTACCGCATGCACGAAGTCAGGAAACTTGATCGCGTCCTGAATGAAAAACACCGGCATGTTGTTGCCCACCAGGTCGAAGTTACCTTCGTCGGTGAAGAACTTCACGGCAAACCCACGCACGTCACGCACGGTATCGCCGGAGCCGCGTGGGCCCTGAACCGTGGAAAAGCGCGCAAATACCGGGGTTTTATGTTCCGGGTTACGCAGGAACCCGGCCTTGCTCAGCGCCGAATGATTTTCATAGGTCTGGAAATAGCCGTGGGCACCGGTGCCCCGGGCATGGACGATGCGTTCCGGAATCCGCTCATGGTCAAAGTGCGTGATTTTTTCACGCATGATGAAGTCTTCCAGCAGCGATGGGCCACGGGAGCCGACCTTCAAGCTGTTCTGGTTATCGGAAACCTTCACGCCCTGGTTGGTGCGCAGCGCCTGGCCCGTCGCGTCGGAGCGGAATGTTTCCAGGCTTTGCAGCTTGGCGTTGGTGTTGCCACGGTCCAGAGTGTCGGTGCCCGCAAGTTCGCTCTTGGGCGGGGTAACTGGCTTTTTAGTACTCATCAGACAAAAACTCCTCGTTTGCGTAGGCCAGAGCGATCCCCGGCTCTTCTTGAGCAAAACCCCAGGCACGGCACCTGGGAGTTTCGAGTTGCTTATGTAGTGACTGACACGGTTTTGTACCGTTCCTTTTTTATGACCTTTGATCGCGTTATTGCCAAATCGCTGGTCGGATGAGAAATAAATGCTAAGAAACGCTATACGGACAGGCTAAAATGCGCGCCCGGCTAACCGCTGATCCCTTTTTAATGCGCCCCACAAGGTTCGCTACGTGATCGAGTTTCATAACGTCCATAAAACCTACCGGGTCGCCGGTAAGGATATCCCCGCACTGCATCCCACCAACCTGCGCGTCGAAAATGGCCAGGTGTTTGGTCTGATCGGCCATTCCGGTGCGGGAAAAAGTACTTTGCTGCGTCTGATCAACCGCCTGGAGCAACCCAGCGGCGGCCAGATCAAGGTCGATGACGAAGAAGTCACCGCCCTCGACGCCAACGGCCTGCGCCGTTTCCGGCAACAGGTCGGGATGATCTTCCAGCACTTCAACCTGCTGGCATCCAAGACCGTTGCCGACAACGTGGCGCTGCCGCTGACCCTCGCGGGCGAACTTTCCCGCAAGGAAATCGACCTGCGCGTGGCCGAATTGCTGGCCCGGGTCGGCCTGTCCGACCACGCCAAGAAGTACCCGGCGCAGTTGTCGGGCGGCCAGAAGCAGCGCGTCGGCATCGCCCGCGCCCTGGCCACCAAGCCGAAAATCCTGCTGTGCGACGAAGCCACCAGCGCCCTCGACCCGCAGACCACGGCCTCGGTCCTGCAACTGCTGGCCGAGATCAACCGCGAGCTGAAGCTGACCATCGTGCTGATCACTCATGAAATGGACGTGATCCGCCGCGTGTGCGACCACGTGGCCGTGATGGACGCCGGCGTGATCGTCGAGCAAGGCACCGTCGCCGACGTATTCCTGCACCCCAAGCACCCGACCACCAAGCGCTTCGTGCAGGAATCCGAGCAAGTCGACGAAGGCGAACAGCGTGATGACTTCGCCCATGTACCGGGGCGCATCGTGCGCCTGACGTTCCAGGGCGAAGCGACCTACGCGCCGCTGCTGGGTACCGTCGCCCGCGACACGGGTGTGGACTACAGCATCCTCGCCGGTCGTATCGACCGCATCAAAGACATTCCCTACGGGCAACTGACCCTCGCCGTCACCGGCGGTGACATGGAGGCCGCCTTCGCCGCCTTCACCGCGGCAGACGTCCATATGGAGGTGCTGCGCTAATGGAAATCCTCTTGAGCTTTTTCTCGAACATCGACTGGTCGGAAATCCTGCTCGCCACCGGCGACACCATGACCATGCTGTTCGGCTCGCTGCTGTTCACCGTATTGCTGGGCTTGCCGTTGGGCGTGCTGCTGTTCCTGTGCAGCCCGCGTCAGCTGTTCGAACAAAAGAATGTTTATGCGCTGTTGTCGCTGGTGGTGAACATCCTGCGTTCGCTGCCGTTCATTATCCTGTTGATCGTAATGATCCCGTTCACGGTGCTGATCACCGGCACCTCGCTGGGTGTTGCCGGTGCAATTCCGCCACTGGTGGTGGGTGCCACGCCGTTCTTTGCGCGCCTGGTGGAAACCGCGCTGCGTGAAGTGGACCGCGGGATTATCGAAGCGACCCAGGCCATGGGCGCGACCACTCGCCAGATCATTACCAACGCGTTGCTGCCCGAAGCCCGCCCCGGCATCTTCGCGGCGATTACGGTGACGGCGATTACACTGGTTTCCTACACGGCCATGGCCGGTGTAGTGGGTGCCGGTGGCCTGGGTGACTTGGCGATCCGCTTCGGTTATCAGCGCTTCCAGACCGACGTGATGGTGGTCACCGTGGTGCTGCTGCTGATCCTGGTACAAATTCTGCAAACCGTCGGCGACAAGCTGGTGGTGCACTTTTCTCGAAAATAACGGCTATTGCCGGCGTTAAGCCGGCCAATTCCCGAACAAGGAGCTTGTTGAATGAAAAAACTACTGGTTGCTTTCGCCGCCGTTGCCGCGTTCTCCGCCCACGCCGCCGAAACCCTCACCGTGGCCGCGTCCCCGGTGCCGCACGCTGAAATCCTCGAATTCGTGAAGCCGGCTCTGGCCAAGGAAGGCGTGGACCTGCAGGTCAAAGTCTTCACCGACTACGTTCAGCCAAACGTACAGGTAGCCGAAAAGCGCCTGGACGCCAACTTCTTCCAGCACCAGCCGTACCTGGATGAGTTCAACAAAGCCAAGGGCACTCATCTGGTGAGCGTTGGCGCTGTGCACCTGGAGCCTCTGGGCGCCTACTCCAGCAAGTACAAGAAGCTGGAAGACCTGCCAAGCGGCGCCAACGTCGTGATCCCGAACGACGCCACCAACGGCGGCCGTGCGCTGTTGCTGCTGGCCAAGCACAACCTGATCACCCTGAAGGACCCGACCAACATCCTGTCGACCATCAAGGACATCACTGAAAACCCGAAAGGCCTGAAATTCCGCGAACTGGAAGCCGCCACCCTGCCGCGCGTGCTGACCCAGGTCGACCTGGCGCTGATCAACACCAACTACGCCCTGGAAGCCAAGCTGGACCCCTCCAAGGACGCACTGGTGATCGAAGGCAACGACTCGCCTTATGTGAACATCCTGGTGACCCGCGAAGACAACAAGGATTCGGACGCGGTGAAGAAGCTGGTAGCAGCCCTGCACACCCCGGAAGTGAAAGCGTTCATTCTTGAGAAGTACAAAGGCGCGATCCTGCCGGCGTTCTGATCCAAGGCCGAAACCCCGATCGAAAAAGCGGACGCAGAGCGTCCAGTGCGGCATTCCCACGCAGAGCGTGGGAACGATCCAAACCAATGTGGGAGCGGGCTTGCTCGCGAAGGCGGTGGTTCAGTCGATACATCTGTTGACTGACACACCGCCTTCGCGAGCAAGCCCGCTCCCACATTTGATTTGTGTCGCTCAGAAAATGGTCGGCAGGCTTATTTACGCTGCAACAACCCCGGGAACTGCGCCACCAGCTTCTGGTTGTTCAACGGCGCCCGGATAAACCCGCGTTGCGTTCCATCCGGCCCGATCAGCGCGAGGTTGCCGCTGTGGTCGACGGTGTAGTTGGGCTTGCTGGTGTCTGCCGGAATAAACGGAATGCTCACCGCATTCGAAACCTTCTGCACATCGTCCACACTCGCACCGGTCAGGCCCTCGAACTGTGGATCGAAGTAGCCCAGGTACTGCTTGAGTTGCGCCGGTGTATCGCGGTTCGGGTCAACGCTGACCAAAATCACTTGCAACTTATCCACAACGTCCTTGGGCAGCTCGCTCTTGATCTGGCGCAGTTGGGCGAGGGTGGTCGGGCAGATATCCGGGCAGAAGGTGTAGCCGAAGAACAGCACGCTCCACTTGCCTTTCAGCTCGTTGACCACCACCGGCTGGCCGTCCTGGTTGGTCATGGTCACCGGTGGCAACTGACGGCTTTGCGGCAGCAGGATGATGCCGGCATCGATCAAGGCCGTCGGGTCGCCCTGGCCTTTGCCACTCAGGACTTTGTTGACGGTCAGGCCCATGATCAACGCGACAATGGCCACCAGAATGAAGACAGTTTTTTGAGTTCGAGTCATAGGTTCAACAATAGGTAATGATCTACGAGCAGGGCGATAAACAGCATGAACAGGTACCCGATAGAGTACTTGAAGGTGTTGATCGCCGCGTGCGGCCGACTGCCACGGTACAGCACCCAGGCCCATTGCAGAAAGCGCCCGCCCAGAACCAGTGCGCACACCAGGTACAGCATGCCGCTCATGTGGATGACATAGGGCATCAGGCTGACCGCCAGCAAGGCGAAGGTGTAGAGCAGGATATGCACCTTGGTGTAGTGCTCGCCGTGGGTCACGGGCAGCATCGGGATGTCGGCCTTGGCGTATTCCTCCTTGCGGTGAATCGCCAGGGCCCAGAAGTGCGGCGGGGTCCAGGCGAAGATGATCAGCACCAGCAGCAACGGCTCGGCGCTGACGTGGCCAGTGACGGCAACCCAACCCAGCAACGGCGGCGCGGCGCCGGCGAGGCCGCCGATAACGATGTTCTGCGGCGTCGCACGCTTGAGAAAGCCGGTGTAGATCACCGCATAACCCAACAGCGAGGCCAGGGTCAGCCAGGCGGCCAGCGGATTGGTAAACGCCAGCAACAGCGCCAGCCCGGCCACCGCCAGCACCATCGCAAAAACAAGCGCCGCCACAGGCGATACGCGCCCTTCCGCCAGCGGGCGCTTATGGGTACGCGCCATCAGCGCATCAATGCGCCGGTCCACCACATGGTTGACCGCCGCCGCGCCGCCGGCACACAGCGCGATCCCCAGGTTGCCGAAAATCAGCACCGGCCACGGTACCCCGGCGCGGGTGGCGAGGAACATGCCCACCAGCGAGGTGATGAGCATCAGCACCACCACTTTTGGCTTGGTCAGCTCCAGATAGTCACGCCAGATCGCCTGGCTGTGACGCTCGCTGATCAAGGTCGCCATGGCATCTCTCCTTTAATGGTTATGAGGCCCGACACGTGTTTACGCGGGCTGAAGCGCCAGCCGAACGGCAACTGATGTCGCACCCGAACCAGGCTGGTGCGGGCGTGGTAATTGACCAGCACCAGCGTCAGCAGCAACGCCGCGCCGCCGGCGTTATGCGCGACCGCAACCGGCAGCGGCAGGTGGAAGTACACGTTACTCAGGCCCAGGCAGAGTTGCGCCGTCAGGGCGATCAGCAACAGGCCCGCCAGGCGGGTCATGCCGACCACCTTGAGCTGCCAGGCCAGGCCCAGCAACACGACAGTGACCAGCAGCGCGCCAATCCGGTGGGTGAGGTGAATCGCCGTGCGCGCATCACTGTCCAGTTGCCCGCCGAGGTAATTGGGGCCGATATGCTGGGTGAGGTGAAAGCCATTGGCGAAATCCGCCGCCGGCCACCATTGCCCGTGACAGGTCGGCAGGTCGATACACGCCACGGCTGCGTAGTTGGAGCTGACCCACCCACCCAGCGCGATCTGGCCGATCACCAGCACCAGCCCGGCCGTCGCCCAATACTGCAAACGCCTGGGCACGATCAGCGCCGGCAATACGCCGGACAATCGCAGCGTCAGTAAGAACAGCAGGCTCAACGTCGCAAACCCGCCCAATAAATGCCCGGTGACCACTTGCGGCCAGAGCTTCAGCGTCACCGTCCACATGCCAAACGCCGCCTGGGCGAACACCACCGCCAACAGGAACAACGGCAGCTTCAACGGCTGGCCCGGATGATGCCGATGGGTCCAGGCGCGCGCCGCCAGCAGCACGATCAACAGCCCGAGGGTGCCGGCGAAGTAACGGTGGGTCATCTCGTTCCAGCCCTTGTCCGCCTCGACCGGAGTGTCCGGGTAATGCAGTTCGGCATGGGCCAGCTGGGCTTCGCTTTTCGGCACGCTGATAAAGCCATAGCAACCCGGCCAGTCCGGGCAACCGAGACCCGCGTGGGTGAGGCGGGTATAGGCGCCCAGCAGCACCACGATCAGGGCCAGCAGGGTGGCAAACAGCGCGAGGCGAAATCCAGGTTTGGCCATGACGGTGTCCTTATCCGATGTTCGACAGTTTCAGCAGCAGGCGCAGGTCGTTGAGCAGGTCCTTGCCCTTGACCCGGGCGTCGTAGCGCAGCACCAGGTTGCCGTGGGGGTCGACGATCCACAGCTGGGCATCGCCGCTGCCTTGGGCGGCGGCGTCTTTGTTGAAGGTCGACAGGTCCAGGGAATAGCGTTGCAGTTGCGGGTATTCGGCCTTGAGTTTGGCGTCATACGCGGTGCTGACCGGCTGCGCACTGGCCAGGGCGTGGCTGGCGCGGGAGGCATCACGGCCCAGGCCGATCTGGAGTTGGCGTGCGAGGTACACCAGTTGCTGGCAGTCGGCGGCGCAAGCGGTGGGCGCGGTGACCAGCAGTTGCCAGCGGTCTTCGTCAGCCTGCACGCCAATGTCGGCACGGGTCTGGCCATTGCCGATCATCTCGCCGTGGTAGCTGCGGCTGTCCGGCACCCAGAACTGCAATTTGTACATAAAGGTGGCGAGCACCATCGGGCCGACCACCATCAGCAGGATCAGGATCAGTTGCCAGCGGCCCTTGCGCCGATTGGGCGCTGCCGGCGCGTCAGATATGTTGAGTGGATTCATGGCCGCTCCCATGGCGCTTCTCCTTTTTTGTGTTGTGCCATCCGAGGTAGAGGTAAAGGCCGAACAGCGCCACCGCCATGGCGAACCACTGCACGGCATAGCCCAGGTGTTTTTCCGGGCCCATGGCGACCACGGGCCAGTTGGTTTCGAAAGTGCCAGGGCCCGCTTCAGCCCGCACTTCATAGGCGAATCCGCTGCGGCCCAACTCGGTCCACAGCGCTGCGGGATGCAGCGCGGTCAACAATCGTGGCCACTGTGCGCCCGCCGGATCGGCATGCAACTGGAAGGTCTCGCCAGGCGCCACATAGACCCAGGCGTCGAGATTCAACAGTTGTTCGGGAGTGGTGAAAACCGGCGGTGCACGGCGGTCCGGCCAGGGCAGCCAGCCACGATTGAGCAACAGCCACTGGCCGCTGGCCTGATCATGGAAAGGTTGCAGTAGCTCCACACCAACCTTGCCGTCGCGAAAGCGGTTATCCAGCAACACGCTGTGCTCGGCATCGAACTGCCCGCGCAAATGCACACGACGGAATGCCGGATCTTCGGTGGCCTGCAGTTGCGTACTGCTCATGGGCTCGGCAACGCGGCGCTCGGCGTAAGTGTCCAGCAGCGCCTGTTTTTCGTGACCGCGAGACAGCTGCCAAAAGCCGAGAAATACCAGTAACGGCAGCAGCACGAGTACCACCAGCGTCGGCGCAATACCGGGGCGAAAGGGTTTCATGGCATTGCCGCAGAGGTCGGTGCTGCGCTGGCTATACTGAATCTCATTGCTCGCCCCCTCCAAAAAAGCGCCCCGGAGCCCACCATGCTCAAAGCAGCCATTGCCCTGATGCTGATTGCTACCGTCGTGAGCCTGTTCAGTGGCTTGTTCTTCCTGGTCAAGGACGAGGGCAACTCCAACCGCCTCGTCACTGCCTTGACCGTGCGTGTGGTGCTGGCCGTGATCACCCTGGGGTTGATCACCTGGGGTTTCTTCAGCGGCCAGCTGGTATCTCATGCGCCCTGGTGAAACACCTCAAAGCACGTAAACGAAGAAAAACAGCCCGATCCACACCACGTCCACAAAGTGCCAATACCAACTGGCCGCCTCGAACCCGAACTGGTGTTCGTTGTTGAAATGCCCCTTCAGGATGCGCATCAGCATCACAAACAAAATGATCGTGCCGATGGTCACGTGGGCACCGTGGAAGCCGGTGAGCATGAAGAAGGTCGCGCCGTACACGCCGGAACCCAGGGTCAGGCCCAACTCCTTATAGGCATGGATGTATTCCTCGGCCTGGAACCCGAGAAACGCCCAACCCAGCAACACGGTGATCGCCAGCCAGATCTTCAGTGCGCCGCGATGGCCTTTGCGCAAGGCATGGTGGGCGATAGTGATGGTCACGCTGGAGCTGACCAGCAAGATCGTGTTGATCAGCGGCAAGCCCCACGGGCTGATGGTGCCCTTGGGCGCCGGAAACATTTTCGGGTCAGGATTGTTCAGCAGCGGCCAGGCAAATTCGAAGTTCGGCCACAGCATGTGCGCGATGCCCTTGTGGCCTTCGCCCGCCAGCCACGGCGCCGACATGTGCCGCACATAAAACAGCGCACCGAAAAACGCGATGAAGAACATCACTTCGGAAAAGATGAACCAGGTCATGCCCCAGCGAAAGGAGCGGTCCATCTGCGAACTGTACAAACCGGCGCGACTTTCCTTGATCACCGCGCCGAACCAGCCAAACATCATGTAGGCCAGCAGCAAGCCACCGACGAAAAAGATCAGCGGGCCGTGGGATTCCGGGCGTGCGGCCTTCAAATCGTTGAACCAGGTCGCCAATCCGAACACCGTGATCAGCATCCCCAACGTAGCAATTATTGGCCATTTGCTTTGCGCTGGTACGTAGTACGTATCATGAGTCGACATGTATTCGTTCTCCTAATCGAGCCCGCAAGCAACGCCTAGCCGCCGGTATGGACAGCCACGGGCGGTTGGCGCGCGGTGATATCGAACAGCGTGTACGCCAGGGTCAAATGCTTCACATCCTTGGGCATGTCGCGGTCGACAATGAAGCGCACCGGCATCTCTATGCGCTGACCTGGCTGTAGCACTTGCTGGGTGAAGCAAAAACACTCGGTCTTGTGGAAGTACATCGCCGCCTCGGCCGGCGAAATGCTCGGCACCGCCTGGGCGGTCATCGGCTTGTCGGTGGGGTTGTAGGCCACGAACAGCATCTCGGTGACTGCGCCGGGATTGACCACCACCTCGTCGGCCTTGGAGTGGAATTCCCAGACCATATCGATGGCATTGGTGGACAGGAACTGCACCCGCACCTGCCGCGTCGGGTCCACCACCTGCTCGCCTTCGTACTGCCCGGCGGTCTTGCCATTGATGCCGAACGCCTTGCACATCACGTCGTAGATCGGCACCAGGGCAAACCCGAAGGCGAACATCGCCACCACCAGGATCAGCAGGCGCGTGACCAGGCGCTTGATAGGCACGGACTCAAGCATGGCGGCCACCTGCGAATGAATGTTCTGCGAATGGCCTTTCTGTGGGAGCTGGCTTGCCTGCGATGCTGGCAACTCGGTCGTTCAGGTACACCGAAGTGATGCCATCGCAGGCAAGCCAGCTCCCACAGGATAGGGAGGTGTTCATTTGACCTCCGGTGGCGTGGTGAAGGTGTGGTACGGCGCGGGCGAAGGAATGCTCCACTCCAGCCCTTCGGCGCCATCCCACGGCTTGGCCGGCGCAGGCGGGCCGCCACGGATGCACTTGATGACGATGAACAGGAAGAAGATCTGCGTCGCGCCAAAGGTGAAGGCACCGATGGAAGAGACCATGTTGAAGTCGGCGAACTGCAGGTTGTAGTCCGGCACCCGACGCGGCATGCCGGCAAGCCCTACGAAGTGCATCGGGAAGAACGCCATGTTCATCCCCACGAACGACAGCCAGAAGTGCAGCTTGCCCAGGGTTTCGTCGTACATGTGACCGGTCCATTTCGGCAGCCAGTAGTAGGCCGAGGCGAAGATCCCGAAGATCGCCCCAGGCACCAGTACGTAATGGAAGTGCGCCACCACGAAGTAGGTGTCGTGGTACTGGAAGTCCGCCGGGGCGATGGCCAGCATCAGCCCGGAGAAACCGCCGATGGTGAACAGAATCACGAAGGCCACCGCGAACAGCATCGGCGTCTCGAAGGTCAGCGAGCCTTGCCACATGGTGCTGACCCAGTTGAACACTTTCACGCCCGTGGGCACCGCGATCAGCAGCGTGGCGTACATGAAGAACAGCTCGCCCACCAGCGGGATGCCCACCACGAACATGTGGTGCGCCCACACGATGAACGACAGGAACGCGATGCTCGCCGTGGCGTACACCATCGAGGTGTAGCCGAACAGCGGCTTGCGCGAGAAGGTCGGGATGATCGAGCTGACGGCACCGAACGCCGGCAGGATCATGATGTACACCTCGGGGTGGCCGAAGAACCAGAACACATGCTGGAACAGCACGGGGTCACCACCACCGGCGGCACTGAAGAAGCTGGTGCCGAAGTGGATGTCCATCAGCATCATGGTCACGCAGCCCGCCAGTACCGGCATCACCGCGATCAGCAGGAACGCGGTGATCAGCCAGGTCCAGACGAACAGCGGCATTTTCATCAACGTCATGCCGGGGGCGCGCAGGTTGAGGATGGTGGCGATGACGTTGATCGCGCCCATGATCGAACTGATGCCCATCAAGTGGATGGCGAAGATGAAGAACGTCACGCTTTCCGGCGCGTAAGTGGTGGAGAGCGGGGCGTAGAAGGTCCAGCCGAAGTTCGGCCCGCCGCCGGGCATGAACAGGGTGGAAACCAGCATCAGGAACGCCGCCGGCAACAGCCAGAAACTGAAGTTGTTCATGCGCGGCAGGGCCATGTCGGGCGCGCCGATCATCAACGGGATCATCCAGTTGGCCAGGCCGACAAACGCTGGCATCACCGCACCGAACACCATCACCAGGCCGTGCATGGTGGTCATCTGATTGAAGAACGCCGGCTCGACGATCTGCAAACCCGGCTGGAACAGCTCGGCACGGATCACCATGGCAAACGAGCCACCAAGCAGGAACATGCAGAAGCTGAACCACAGGTACATCGTGCCGATGTCTTTGTGGTTGGTGGTCAGTACCCAACGCATCAGGCCCTTGGCGGGGCCGTGAGCGTGGTCACCGGCATGACCGTGGTCATCGATCACAGCGCTCATGGCCTTTCTCCTGCGAACGAGTGGGCGGGACGGTTCAGGGAATATGCAATGAAGGAAGTCATTTGCTTTCCGCCTGTTTCAGAGCCAGCACGTCTTTAGGCGTGACCATGTCGCCTTTGTTGTTGCCCCAGGCGTTACGTTCATAGGTCACGACCGCCGCGATATCGACTTCCGACAGTTGCTTGCCGAACGCCGCCATGGCGGTGCCGGGCTTGCCGAAGTACACGCGGTGCAGGTGGTCTTCCTTGGGCCCGGTGGCAATAGGTGAGCCCTTGAGCGCCGGGAACATCGGCGGCAGGCCCTGGCCTTCGGCCTGGTGACAGGCGACGCAGGTGGTGTGGTAGATCTTGTCGCCACGAGCCACCAGCTCATCCAGGGTCCATTCCTTGGAGGTCAGCTCCTTGAGCTTGGCGGCCTCTTCCTTACGCTCGCCGAGCCAGGTGTCGTAGTCGGCCTTGGATTTGACCTCCACCACGATGGGCATGAAGCCGTGGTCCTTGCCGCACAGTTCAGCGCACTGGCCGCGATAGATGCCGGGTTTTTCGATGCGGGTCCAGGCCTCGTTGACGAAGCCGGGAATCGCATCACGCTTCACCGCAAACGCCGGCACCCACCAGGAGTGAATCACGTCCGCAGCGGTCACCAGGAAACGCACCTTGGCGCCCACCGGCAGCACCAGCGGCTGGTCGACTTCCAACAGGTAATGCTTGCCTTTGACGGCCTGGTTATGGATCTGCTCGGCGGGCGTGGCCAGGTTGCTGAAGAACTCGACATCCTGGCCCAGGTATTTGTAATGCCACTTCCACTGGTAGCCGGTGACCTGGATATCGATATCCGACTCAGTGCTGTCGTAGATGTTGATCAGCGTCTTGGTGGCCGGAATGGCCATCGCCACCAGGATCAGCAAGGGCACCACGGTCCAGAGAATCTCCACCGTCGTACTCTCGTGGAACTTGGCTGCCACCTGTCCCGTGGAGCGCCGGTGAACGATCATCGACCAGAACATCGCGCCAAACACGACGATGCCAATCGCCACACAAATCCAGAAAATGGTCATGTGCAGGTCAAACACGGCGTGACTGACTTCAGTGGCCCCTGGCGCCATATTCGTTGTCCAGGCGGCTTGCGCCTGGCCGAATACTGACCACAACAGGAGGCCCATCCAAACATGTGGATGTCGCGTCATTGCGGGTTCCCCTTATCATTCTTGTTATCCCGCCGGTTTGCACCTGCGGCCAAGGGAGCGGCTTCCATACTGCTTACAACCGCCAGGCCTTGCCTGCTCATGCAGTCGGGCGTCATCAGCTAATTGCGTACAAAATCGAGTATAGACAGCGACCGCCACCCCGCAATGTGATCGGGCAAATGAACGAAAATGAGGAAACGGACCACACAACAGGACCGGTGGCGCGCGTTATCCGACGAACGATGGCAATTTGATATAACGCCAGCGCATAACCATGAAATAATTATGACAAATGCGTCTTAGGCTCTCGTATAAACGAGCTACCTTATGCTCTCCCTATTTCCTACGCCTGCATCACTGGAGCTTTCATGAACACCGCCGCATTGCGCGAGCAGATTTCCCGTGCCCATCAACACGAATCCAGCACTGGCCAGCTTGCTCAGCAGCTGGAAGTTCAGTTACCGCACCTGCACCCGGCGATTTCCGTGCCTGACGTCGACGCCAAGGGCGTGATGACGCGTTTTGTAAGCGCCTACATCGACCAGGTCCCCGATCTGCTGGACGCGGCCAACGATGTCGCCCGCGAAGCCGGTATTGAAAGCCAGATCAAACCGGTGCTGAAAATCGCCGAGCATTTCTTCCTGCAGCCGCCGGCGATCCTGGCCGGGCATGAAGGCCTGGACGGTTTGCTGGATGAGGCTTACCTGGCGCATCGCCTGGTGGAAGAGGTCAACGATCTGTATATCAAGCACTTCGGCCAGCCGTTGATTCCGCTGGATACCACTGTGGCGAACGTGATTGCCCACCAATTGATCGGCGAGGCGTTTGCCAATCAGCTGGATGAGGCGGTGCACCACGCGGTGGATGAGATGCTTAACGAGGAGAGTTTTGCGCTGGAGTCGGTCGAAGCCTACCGCGACAAGCTCAAGAGCCCGGACACGGAAGCGGCTTGGAAGCGCTGGCCGTGCCTGTCGCGGCAGTTGGGCGTGGGTCTTGAGCTGGACCAGCCAGCTTAGATTTGCCGGCTTGCAAAGATCCAATGTGGGAGCGGGCTTGCTCGCGAAAGCGGTGTATCAGAAACACATTCAGTGACTGACACTGCGCCTTCGCGAGCAAGCCCGCTCCCACATTTTGATCCGATTTCGTCAGCCAACAGACGGCGCCGAGCCTATTCCGGTCGTCGTTCTTACCCGTCCTTCCAACCTGCGCTTCAACCCCCGCGCCTCGATCATCAGCTTCGAGCCCTTGGCCGCATTGGCCCGACCCCATTCCTCCAATAGCTCAAGGCAGGAGTGGTCGATATAACTCAGGTTACTGAGCGGCACATGCAAGGTGGTCCCGGCGGGTACCGTCGACAGCACCTGGGTCAATGCAGGCACCTTGAGAAAGGTCCCGGCCCCCGTCAATCGCAGCTCCATCTCGCCCTCCTGCGGCAGGTCGATCAGGCTTATCTTCAAGCGTGAGGCCTTGAACGCCAGCTTCACCAGCGTCAACCCGAAGCCCACCAACACACCCGTCAGCAGGTCGGTAAAGATGATCGCCAGCGCCGTCGCCGCGTAGGTAAACATCGGCATTCGCCCGTAGCGCGCCAGGCCACGAAACGCCTTCATGTCCACGAGCTTGATCCCGGTGTACACCAGCACACCCGCCAGGCTTGCCACCGGAATGCTTTGCAGCACACTGGACAGCAACAGCACGAACGCCAGCAGCCACAAGCCGTGGAACATCGCCGACAAACGCGTGGTAGCTCCGGCCTGGACGTTGGCCGAACTGCGCACGATCACACCGGTCATCGGCAGGGCGCCGACCAGGCCACACAGCATGTTGCCCACACCTTGTGCCGACAATTCCTTGTCGAAGTCGGAACGCTGGCCACTGTGCATACGGTCGACTGCCGCCGCCGAAAGCAGCGTTTCAGCGCTGGCGATAAATGCCACGGCGAAGGCCGCGATCAACAGATTGGGATCCGCCAGGTTAAGCAGGTCGCTGGGGCGCAGCCAATCGATGGCATCCGCGAGATTTTCCGGCACCTCCACCCGCTTGACCTGCAACGCCAGCACCAGGCTGGTGACTGTCGCCAAACCCACGCCGAGCAGGGCGCCGGGGACGAAGCGCAGCTTTTGCGGGCGGAACTTGTCCCACAGCCACATCACCATAATCGTCGACAGCCCGAGCAAACCGGCCTGCCAGCCGAGCCCGCCGCCCAATGTGGGGATCGCCTGGATCAGTGCCGCAGGGAAGCCGGCAAGGTTATCCAGCCCCGAGGGCTTTGGCACACCGTCGAGCATCACGTGTACTTGCGACAGGACAATCAGCACCCCGATCCCCGCCAGCATCCCGTACACCACTGCAGGCGCAGTCACGCGGAACCAGCAGCCCAGGCGCAAACGCCCGGCCACCAATTGCAGGAAGCCCGCCAGCAACAGGATCGGCCCGAGCATGGCCATGCCATGCTGGCGAACCAGTTCAAACACCAACACCGCCAAACCTGCCGCCGGACCGCTGACTTGCAACGGCGACCCCGCCAGCCAACCGACCACCAGGCCACCGATGATCCCGGTGATCAAGCCTTTGGCCGGAGGCATTCCGGACGCGATGGCGATCCCCATGCACAGCGGCAGGGCGACCAGAAACACAACCACGGAAGCCAGCAGCTCCCGTGGCAGCACAGCTTTCAATTGAGCAGCACGCATAATGACTCTCCCGAGGCATTCGCCGGGCGTGGCAAAGCCTGGCTGCTCGAATGGCAGCCATCGCGTTACCCGACAGGGGATTGTTTTAGAAGCGCGCTTTAGGCGTCGCGGATGGAATCGGCTGGGTACCGTTCAAGGGCAGGAACGCTGCCTGATCCGCATCGTAGGCCCTGATTTCGCTGGTCTCGATGTCGTAGACCCAGCCATGGATAAACAAATGCCCGTTGGCCATGCGCGAGGCCACGGAGGGATGAGTGCGCAGGTGCTGCAGTTGGGCGATCACGTTTTCTTCGGTCAGCACGTGCATGCTTTCGTGTTCGTTGGCGCAATCGCAGTTGTCCTGGACCATGGTCTTGGCGACCTCGGCGTGGCGCAGCCAGGCCTTTACCGTGGGCATTTTTTCCAGGCTTTGGGGGTTGAGCACCGCGCGCATGGCGCCGCAGTCGGAGTGGCCGCAAATGATGATGTGCTGCACACCAAGGGCCAGTACGGCGTACTCGATAGCCGTGGAAACACCGCCGTTCATCTGCCCATAAGGGGGCACGACGTTACCGACGTTACGGGTCACGAACAAATCCCCAGGGGAGCTTTGGGTGATCAGCTCGGGAACGATGCGCGAGTCGGCACAGGTAATGAACATCGCCCGCGGGCTCTGGGCCGTGGCGAGTTTTTTGAAGAGCTCTTCCTGCTGGGGGAAGATCTCGTTATGGAAATGCAAAAAGCCTTCAACGATGTGCTGCAGCGCTGCATCGGCGGATTCCGCCTCGTGAGGGGCTGAAGCCGACGCAGCCAACGGCTGTTTATCCTTGTCACTCATAATTCATCCTCTTGGTTGGAGCAGGGGAGTTTTCCAGTGCGGCCGGCGCCCGAACTGAAACGCCGACTCATTAGTCACTCGATGAACAAGGTACCCGCCGAAACTTAACTCAAACTGAATGAACCGCTCTAGATCAGGGCTTTCAGTGATATCAAAACGCGACTATTGCTACAGAAAAGTACGCTTATCCAGCAGTTTACAATAAAGCCATCTGTCTGCCCGGCGGACAAAACACCGTGCAGTCCAGATTAAACCCTTCCCGTCGGTTGAGCCCCAATCGTTTGATCGCCTTGGCGAAACGTTGCGCCAGCAAATCGGCAAACGGCCCTTCGCCACGCATGCGTACACCGAAGCGGCTGTCGTAGACCTCACCGCCGCGCACCTGCCGCACCAGGCTCATCACATGGGCCGCGCGCTGCGGGTAATGGGCCGCCAGCCATTCCTCAAACAGCGGCGCCACCTCCAGAGGCAAACGCAGCATCATGTACGCCGCGCTCTGTGCCCCCGCGGCATGAGCTTCGGCCAGCAGGCTTTCCAGCTCGCTGTCGTTGATCATCGGGATCATCGGCGAACACAACACGCCTACCGGTATCCCCGCCTCACGCATCACCCGGATCGCCCGCAGCCGGGCCTTGGGTGCAGCCGTGCGCGGTTCGAGGATGCGCTTGAGTTCGTCGTCCAGGCTGGTGAGGCTGATCATCACCGCCACCAGCCGCTGCTGCGCCAGCGCTGTCAGCAGGTCGAGGTCCCGCAGGATCAGCGAGCCCTTGGTAATGATCGTCACCGGATGACGGTAGCGCAGCAGCACTTCGAGGGTTTGCCGGGTGATCTTGTACTCGCGCTCGATGGGCTGGTACGGGTCGGTGTTGGAGCCCAGGTTGATCGGCGCGCAGGTGTAGCCCGGTTTCGACAGTTGCTGCTCAAGCACGTCGGCGGCGTTGGTCTTGGCGATCAGCTTGGTTTCGAAGTCCAGCCCCGGCGACAGGTCCCAATACGCGTGGCTGGGCCGCGCATAGCAGTAGATACAACCATGCTCGCAGCCGCGATACGGGTTGATCGCCCGGTCAAACGGGATATCCGGCGAGCTGTTGCGGGTAATGATGGTTTTCGCGGTTTCGATACGGACTTCGGTGCCCTGGGTCTGTGGCACTTCCTGATACCAACCGTCGTCTTCCGCCACGCTGACGGTGGGCGCAAAACGGTTGTGCAGGTTGGTGGCCGTGCCGCGCCCGCGAGGCGGCAAAGGGACATTCATAGTCAGACCTCATAAACTGTATCCATATACAGTATTCGAGAAGATCGCTTTTCACCAGCACCACTGGGCGGCGCGGTCTAGCATCGACCTTCGCACGAACGGAATGACACCTTCCTACATGTAACCAAACAAGAAATAAATCGCGACATATGTGACATGGATAAAGTTATTAACACATCGCTATGATCACAACTTAACTCATTACCACCTACAGGATATTTATGTCTCAGGATGAACTACGCTTTACATGCGAAGACTTTGAAAAAGATAACAGCCCGGAAGTATTAATGGAGCGCTTTACCGACGGTAAACTGTCCTACGCCATGTATGCCTCTTCCTCCAACAGGGACGGGCACTACGACACCACCTCCACCACCACCGACCTGGATAACGACGGCGACTTCGATGAACAGGACAAGACCATCTTCCTGAACATGGCGAATAGCTTTGTAAAAACCTGCGCCCCTCGATAATTGATCGGCTAGTTGCCAGGCTTATATATAAAACTATAAACCTGGCAACTGACACTACCTCTCTGAAGTTTGATCAGCTTCGGTAGTTACTGCATCTTTTCGCAAGTCTTTCACTTGCGAAGCCTTTACAGGCTCTCCCTTATTACCCCAACTGTCCCGAACGAAACTGACGACATCCGCCACTTCCTGATCCGACAGCCGCCAGGCAAACGCCGGCATGGTGAAGGTCGAAGGTGCCGTATGCGTCGCCGGCAACGTGCCGCCGTTCAACACGATGTTGATCAGCGACGTCGCATCCGCCGTCTGCAATACCGGGTTGCCCGCCAGCGCCGGGAACACGCGGGTGTAGCCGTGGCCGTCGGTACGGTGGCACGCCGCGCAGTTGTCGATGTACACCGAGGCACCCGGCTTGCTGTCATCACCCTTCCACAGCGCATCGGCGACCTGCTTGTCGTACTGGTGCGGCTGATCCTTGGGATCCACCGCCGGCAAGCTCTTGAGGTAACGGGCGATAGCCGTCAGATCCTCTTCCGACATGTACTGCATGCTGTGGACCACAACGTCGCTCATGCCGCCAAACACCGCGCTGCGATCACTGCGCCCGGTCTTGAGGAATTGCACCAGTTGGTCTTCGCTCCAGCTACCCAGGCCGTCCTTGTGGTCGCCCCGCAGGCTTTTGGCAATCCAGCCTTCCAGCGGCGCACTGCCGGACAGGAAAGCGCTGCCATCCGACGCACTCAGGGATTTTTCCTGCATGGTCAGGGCCCGTGGTGTGTGGCAAGCGCCGCAGTGGCCGAGGCCTTCCACCAGATACGCGCCACGGCTGATCACCGGGTCGGCGCCCGCCTGGGCCTGGTAGTCCTCAACCTTGGGGGCGAACATCCAGCGCCACCCGGCCAACGGCCAACGCATGCTCAACGGCCAGGGAATGTCGCTGTCCTTGTTCACCTGCGCCACCGGCTCCACGCCCTTCATGAAGTACGCGTACAGCGCCTGCATGTCGCTTTCGCTGACCCGCGCGTAAGACGGGTAGGGCATCGCCGGGTAAAGCGTACTACCGTTCTTGGCGACGCCATGGCGCACGGCCTGGTCGAAGTCTTCGAAGCTGTAGTCGCCCAGGCCGGTTTTATCCGGGGTGATGTTGGTGGAGTAGATGGTGCCGATCGGGGTTTCCATCGGCAGGCCACCGGCGAACGGTTTGCCGCCCTTGGCGGTGTGGCAGGCCACGCAGTCACCGGCGCGCGCCAGGTATTCACCCTGTTTGACCAGATCGGTTTCAGCCGCACTCACCGAGCAGCTGCTGAACAAAGCCAGGGACGCGATAACAAATGCTTTCATGGTCATCGCTCCTTATGCCTGAACCAGTGGGCCGGGGTTTTTCAGGTACTGCTCGCGAATTGCCCGCGCCGACCAGTAGGTCAGCGCCGCCACCAGGCCCGTAGGGTTGTAGCCCAAGCCTTGTGGGAACGCGGAAGCGCCCGGGACAAACACGTTGTGTACGTCCCAGCACTGCAGGTAGCGGTTCAAGGCACTGGTTTTCGGGTCGGTGCCCATGATCGCGCCACCGTTGAGGTGGGTGGTCTGGTAAGACGCGGTGTTGAAGTGCTCCCCCACCTTTTTGCCCAGCAAGGCAATCGCCTTGGGGTTCATCGCTTCGGCGATCTTGCTCATTTTTTCGACCATGAAGCGGTTCATCTTGATGTCGTTTTCCTGCCAGTCGAAGGTCATGCGCAGCAGCGGCAGGCCGTAGGCATCGCGGTAAACCGGGTCCAGGTCGAGGTAGTTGCCACGGTAGGATTGGTGGGCGCCATGGGCATCCATCGACACCTGATGGGTGTAGTAATCAGCCGTGGCGCGCTTCCACGCGCTGCCCCAGGCCGGCGTGCCCGGCGGGTTGGAGGTGCCCGCAATCGGCCGGCTGCCCGCCTGGTTGACCCACATCGGCGAGCCGCCCACAAAGCCGTGCGGCCCGTGGTCGAAGTTGTCGGCGTTGAAGTCATCGACCGCCACGCCATTGCCGCCGGCACCGATGAAGTTGTTGGTGTGCACGTCCTTGTCGAAGAACGCCTTGATGGTGGCCATGTTCTGGTAGGCGAAGTTGCGGCCCACCACGCCCTCACCGGAGATCGGGTCGTAGGGTTTGCCGATGCCCGACAGCAGCATCAGGCGCACGTTGTTGAACTGGAAGGAACCGAGGATCACCAGGTCCGCCGGCTGCTCGCATTCCCGCCCCTGGGCGTCGACATACGTCACGCCGGTCGCCTTGCTCCTGGTGCTGTCGAGATTGACCTTCAGCACGTGGGAATTGGGCCGCAGTTCGAACTTGGGTTCCTGGCGCAAGGCCGGCAGGATGTTCACGTTCGGCGAAGCCTTGGAATACATGTAGCAGACATAACCGCTGCAGAAGCCGCAGAAGTTGCACGGGCCCATCTGGGCGCCGTAAGGGTTGGTGTACGGCCCCGATGTATTCGCGGAAGGCAGGTTGTAGGGCTTGTACCCCACGGCCGTGGCGGCCTTCTGGAACAGCTGTGCGGAGACTGTGTTCTTCTGCGATTCCAGCGGGAAGTGATTGGAGCGATCCGGCGCATAAGGGTTGCCGCCCTTGCCTTCGCCCACCAACTGGCCCTTCACCGTCCAGGCTTGCCCGGAGGTGCCGAAGACTTTTTCGGCATAGTCGAAGAATGGTTCCAGCTCTTCATAGCTGACGCCGAAATCCTGGATGGTCATGTCCTTGGGAATGAAGTTTTTCCCGTAGCGCTCTTCGTAATGGCTACGCATGCGCAACTCGATCGGGTCCACCCGAAAGTGCACGCCGGACCAGTGCAGGCCTGCACCGCCGACACCGTTGCCAGGCAGGAAAGCGCCCAGTTGGCGGTTGGGCATCGCCACGTCATTCACGCTATGGCGAATGGTCACGGTTTCCTTGGAGATGTCCTGAAAGAGTTTCTTGCGCACGCTGTAGGTCAGTTCGTCGATGACCTGGGGATAGTTGCCGTCCGGGTAGGTGTCCTGCATCGGGCCGCGCTCCAGCGCTACCACGTTGAGGCCTGCTTCCGTCAGCTCCTTGGCCATGATCGCGCCGGTCCAGCCAAAGCCGACAATCACTGCATCCACTTTCTTCATGATGGTCGCCACGTTTACGCCCTCTCGCCACGGATCGAAACAGCCGGGAAGGGGTATTGCTCGTTGCGTTCAACCCAATCCATGAAATCGGCGCGGGCGCCGGGGAAGCCGATCATGGTCCAGCCGACCATGCCTTTGTTGCCACCGTGGACCGGGTCGCAAAAGAACCCTTCCTTGGTGTTTTGCAGCAACAGATTGAAGAAAATCTTCGGCGGGACGCTGTCGAACTGCGCGTCGCCGGCCTCCAGGCGCTGCAACAACTTTTCCTGGGTAGCGCTGTCTTGCTCGGCAAATAACTTACCGTTCATCGCTTTCGACCAGGCATCCGTGGCAGCGATGCCCAGGCGGTAGATCTCCTTGGGCACCAATTTGCTCTGCCAGCCCATTTCAGGCGGCGCGTCGGCATTGAACGGGCCTTGCATGAACCACAGGGCGCCAGCCGCGTACGGCGTGTTCATCTGACGGTCGATGTATTCCGGCGCACCGGCTTCCAGGGCGCCTGGGCCCTGGTCGTCCGCCGGGATCAGGCGCGCAACGGCCGCGTTGATAAAGGCCCATTCCTCGGCAGTGAAATAGCTCGGCTCATAGGCCTTGCTGCTGACGGGCGCCTTCTCCGGGCTGGCTTGAGCCGGTTCGGGAACCGCCATCAGCATCGAACCGCCCAGGCCCGTGCTGGCGACAGTGACCACGGGGATCAAGGTCAAGGATTTGCGTAAAAACTCACGCCGGGGGTTGTCTTGATCTTGATCAGACATGGTGGCACCTCATCATGTGGTCACGGATTTATCAGCCGCTTCGAGGAACGACTTATAGTTTTGGCAGTAAATGGGATCCAAAGGACCCAAGGGGATAGAACACAGCAGCAATCAATAGTTACAAAGGATAGCAGGCTAAGGATTGGGGAAAATCGTTTCAGCGCGAAAAAATCTGCCCGGAGCCGGCTTATTCACGATTCTTTGACGAGTACCTCACACGGCATTGACCCCCTGTAGGCGAATCTGGGCCCCATCAGCCCCTTCCCTATTCGGTTACATCGCGCATGTTCAAGAATCAATTGCTGCCTGCCGTCAGCCTCGTGTTCATGGCGCTGTTCACCACCGCACCGTCCCAGGCCGAAGAGCTCACGCCCATTCGTTCGTTGGAATGGGCCCAGCCTGTGGGCAATCAATACAACCTGTATCAAATGACGCCCACGCTCTATCGCAGCGCGCTGCCGGATAGCGGTGCTGTTCCTGTATTGGAAAAGCTCAAGATCGGAACGGTGATCAACTTTCTGCCCGAGTCCGATGCCAAGTGGCTGAAATCACCCGGTATCAACCAGGTGCAATTGTCCTATCGCACCAACCATGTCGATGACGCCGATGTGCTCGCAGCGTTGCGCGCGATTCAGGATGCCGAAGCCAACGGCCCGGTGCTGATGCACTGCAAACACGGCTCCGACCGCACGGGCCTGGTGGCGGCGATGTATCGGGTGGTGATTCAGGGATGGAGCAAGGAAGACGCGCTGAACGAAATGACCTTGGGCGGCTTCGGCGCCAGTAGCGGCTTCAAGGACGGCGTTCGCTACATGATGAAGGCGGATGTCGACAAGTTACGCACTGCACTGGCCAACGGCGAATGCAGCACCAGCGCCTTTGCGCTGTGCTCGATGAAAAGCTGGCTGAATACCGCGGACAACGCCAAAGACCCGGCCGAGGAAAAAACCGCCTGGGTGGTCGCTCCCTGAGCCATCAACCCAGGGAGCGCTTCACGATCAGTCTTTCTTCAGCTTCGGATTAGGGAAGAACTGCACCGCTTGCACCTTGGGGTCCGGTGCTTTCAACGCCGACGTATTGACCCGCGTACCCAATTCCTTGGGCACTGACAGACCTTGTTCATTCAGCGTGTCGGAATAGCCGCAAGCCACGCATTCGCGGTGCGGAACATCGTCCTCGCTCCACATCATCAACTTGTCCGGCTCGCTGCACGCCGGGCAGACTGCCCCGGCGATAAAGCGTTTTTTGGTTTTCACAGGTGCTTCACTCATGCTGCCGCGTCCTCACTCAGGCCGCTGTGGCGCAAGAGTGCGTCAATCGACGGCGCACGTCCGCGGAAATCGACGAACAGCACCATCGGTGCCTGGGAACCGCCACGGGCCAGGATCGCCTCGCGGAACGCCCGGCCAGTCTCGGCATTGAGCACGCCATCTTCTTCGAACTTGGAGAAGGCATCGGCCGACAGCACTTCCGCCCACTTGTAGCTGTAGTAACCCGCGGCGTAACCGCCAGCGAAGATATGCGCGAAGCTGTTGGGGAAGCGGTTGTAGGCGGGCGGACGCATCACCGACACCTCATCACGCACGCCTTCCAGCACCTGCAGCACGCTGCGGCCATCGCCGTGGGTGGCGTGCAGCTCGAAGTCGAACAGCGAGAACTCCAACTGGCGAACCATCATCAGGCCGGACTGGAAGTTCTTCGCCGCGAGCATTTTTTCCAGCAAGTCCTGTGGCAGCGGCTCACCGGTTTCATAGTGACCGGAAATCAGCGCAAGGCCTTCCGGCTCCCAGCACCAGTTCTCCATGAACTGGCTCGGCAACTCCACCGCATCCCAGGCCACGCCGTTGATGCCGGACACGCCGGCGTGCTCGACACGGGTCAGCAGGTGGTGCAGGCCGTGGCCGAATTCGTGGAACAGCGTGGTCACTTCATTGTGGGTCAGCAGGGCAGGCTTGCCGCTGTCGGCCGGGGTGAAGTTGCACACCAGGTTGGCCACCGGGCTTTGCAGCACGCCATCAACCGTGCGGCGACGGTCACGGGCGCCGTCCATCCAGGCACCCCCACGCTTGTTGGCGCGGGCGTACAGGTCGAAAAAGAAGCGGCCGACGTGCTGGCCGTTTTCCTTGATTTCGAACAGGCGAACATCCGGGTGCCAGGTGTCGAAGCCTTTCTGCTCGGCGATCTCGATGCCATACAGGCGTTGCACGATGGCGAACAGACCGCTGAGTACCTTGTCGATCGGGAAGTAGGCGCGCAGGGCTTCCTGGGAAACGCTGTAACGCTGCTCACGCAGTTTTTCGCCGTAGAAACCGCTGTCCCAGCTTTGCAGGTCCGCGCAGCCTTGTTCGGCGGCATAGGCCTTGAGCTGTTGCAGGTCCTGGGTGGCAAACGGCTTGCTGCGCTTGGCCAGGTCACGCAGGAAGCTCAGCACCTGGTCGCTGGACTCGGCCATTTTGGTGGCCAGGCTCAGCTCGGAGAACGAGGCGAAGCCCAGCAGTTGCGCCAGCTCCTGACGCAGGTCGAGGATCTGTTCCATGACCGGGCCATTATCATTCTGACCGGCATTCGGGCCTTGGTCCGACGCGCGGGTGCAGTAGGCTGCGTAGATTTCTTCACGCAGGGCGCGGTCGTGGGCGTAGGTCATCACCGCGTAGTAGCTTGGGAATTCCAGGGTGATCAGCCAGCCGTCGAGGCCCTTGGCCTGGGCAGCCGCAGCCATTTGCGCCTTGGAGGAATCGGTCAGGCCGGCGAGGGTTGCTTCGTCAGTGACGTGCTTGGTCCAGGCCTGGGTGGCATCGAGCAATTGGTTGGAGAACTTGCTGCCCAGTTCGGAGAGCTTGCTCTGCACTTCGGCATAACGCTTTTGCTGTTCAGGCGGCAAATCGATACCCGACAGACGGAAGTCCCGCAGGGAGTGTTCCAGGATGGTTTTTTGCGCCACGTCGAAGCCGGCGGCTTCCGGGCTGTTGGCCAGGGCGTCGAAGGCCTGGAACAACTCGCGGTTCTGGCCCATCTCGGTGGAGTAGGCGCTCAGTGCCGGCAGGCACGCCTCGTAGGCTTCCCGCAGTTCGGCGCTGTTGCACACGGCATTCAGGTGGCTGACCGGGCTCCAGGCGGCACCCAGGCGGTCATTGAGTTCGTCCATGGCCAGCACCAGCCCGGCCCAGGTCGGATTTTTACCCTGGCTTTGCAGGATCCCTTCGATGGCGACGCGGTTGTCGGCGAGGATCTGTTCAATGGCCGGCTGTACGTGCTCGGCACGGATCGCCGAGAACGGCGGCAGGTCGTAGGACTGCAGAAGAGGGTTGTTCGCGCTCACGGTTGGCACCTTGGCTGAAGAAACATGTAAGAACAAAGATGGGGCCATCTTAATTACAATCAACGCCCACCGCAGCTATCAGCAGAAGAGAGAGAGCCTATCGTGACCCTTCGCACCTACCAGAATCACACGCCGGCCCTGGCCGCCGGGGCTTTCGTCGATGCATCGGCGGTGGTGATCGGCGACGTCGAAATCGGCACCGACAGCTCGGTATGGCCGCTGACGGTGATCCGCGGCGACATGCACCGCATCCGCATCGGTGCGCGCACCAGCGTGCAGGACGGCTGCGTGCTGCACATTACCCACGCAGGCCCCTTCAATCCTGATGGTTTCCCGCTGCTGATCGGCGACGATGTGACCATTGCCCACAAGGTCATGCTGCATGGCTGCACGGTAGGCAGCCGGATCCTGATCGGCATGGGCAGCATTGTGATGGACGGCGCCGTGGTGGAAGACGAGGTGATCATCGGCGCCGGCAGCCTGGTGCCGCCGGGCAAGAAACTTGAGAGCGGTTTTTTGTATGTTGGCAGCCCGGTTAAACAAATCCGCCCGCTGACTGACAAGGAACGGGCATTTTTCACCTACAGCGCCGCGAACTACGTAAAGCTCAAAGACCTGCACCTGGCCGAAGGCTTCGACCAATGACAAGGACACCCATGCATTACCAGACCGTTTTGTTCGACCTCGATGGCACCCTCACCGACCCGCGCGAAGGCATCACCCGCTCGATCCAGTACGCCCTCGCCAAACTGGGGATCGATGAGCCGGACCTGACCAAACTCGAGCACTTTATCGGCCCGCCGCTGCTGCAAGCGTTCATGCAGTTTTATGGTTTCGACGAAGCCAAGGCCTGGGAAGCGGTGAACTTCTACCGCGAGCGCTTCAAGGTCACCGGCCTGTACGAAAACCGCGTGTTCGACGGCGTGATGCCGCTGCTTGAGGAATTGAATGGCCAGGGCCGCCAGCTGTATGTAGCCACGTCCAAGCCTTGGGTATTTGCCCGGGAAATCGCCCGGCATTTTGATTTCGCCAAGCACTTCAAGGTGATCTACGGCAGCGAGCTGGACGGCACGCGCACCAACAAGGTCGAGTTGATCGCCCACCTGATGGCGCAAGAAAGCCTGGACCCGGCCAGCACCTTGATGATTGGCGACCGCAAGCACGACCTGATCGGGGCCCGCAGCAATGGGCTGGATTCGGCGGCGGTGGGTTATGGGTTTGGCAGCCATGAAGAGCTGAGTGCCGAGGCGCCGACCTGGCATTTTGAAACATTGGCCGAGCTGCATCAGGCGTTTTTGCAACGGCCTTGAATGCGCTATCGCAGGCAAGCCAGCTCCCACATTTGATCACGGTCGGCCAAGACAACTCAGTCAAATGTGGGAGCCGGGCTTGCCCGCGATGAGGCCCTACCGGCCAACCACTTGCCCGGATCCCTCCAACGCCCTCAGGGCCGCCTTGCGCTGATCCACCGGCAACCCGCCCAGCTTCTCCACCGCCGCAAAGAACTTCGGCCAATCCCCGCCTTCCTGCCGGAACAACGCGACGAACGCCGGCACCCACTGGTCATACAGCCCAAACGGCAGCAACCTTGCGTTGTTCATCGGCAGGTTGACCCAGGCGTCATAACGCTTGTCGCCACCCCACTGGCTATCGCGCATGTGCCGGTAGTCACTGCGCAGGCGCTCGAATTCAGCGGCCTTGGCCTGGCGCATGGCATCTGCCGTCAGCGGCTGCGCATACAACTGCTCCAGGCGTTTGCGGGTATCGAGCACCAGCCGGGTGAACTGGTCGCGCTGTTTCAGCGCTGACTCGCTGGCAGGCGGCAAGCCTTGGGCTGCGCGCCATTGCCGGGTACCTTCCTGCTCGACGAAGGTGGCGTACGACTCGTTGAACTCGGTGTCGTCCTTCACATAAAACCGCTGGTGCGCCAGCTCATGAAAAATCAGCGTGGCCAGGCGCTCGTCCCCCCAGCTCATCATCGAACTCATGATCGGGTCGTTGAACCAGCCGAGGGTGGAATAGGCCTCCACGCCGCCAATCGACACATCCATCCCTTGCTGCTTCAACAAAGCCGCCTGGCCGCGTGCGGCGCCCTGGTTGTAGTAGCCGCGATAGGCCACGCAACCGGCAATCGGGAAGCAGTGGGTTTGCGGGGACAGGGAAAATTCAGGCGTGGCGAACACGTTCCAGACCACGTAAGGACGGCCGATATCGGCATACAGCCGGTAACTCTGGTTATCCGGCAGGTGCAGGTGTTCGCTGGCGAAGGTGCGGGCTTTCTGCGACTGCGCCAAGTGCTCGCGCAGCACCTGTGGCCGGGACGGGTCGGCGACGACCGCGGAGACCGGCTCCCGGGCACGCAGCAATTGCCATTGGCCGTCTGCCAGTTGGCTGTAATAACTGACGCTGGAACAGCCGCTGAGCAACAGCAGCATCAAGCCGGGAAGCAAACGCCTGACCATTAAAACCTCTCGCCGGTAACCATCCCGCCAGACTATCTCGCCTGTGGGGAATTTTTCCATGGCGTGGCGTGTTTATACTCATAGGGAGCGTGCTGCCGAACGCAGCCGTTCAAAAAACCATTCCTACAGTTGAGTGCTTAACATGCGTCAGCTACTGCTTCCCGTCGCCGCGATTTTTCTCAGTGCCTGTGCGTCGACGCCACTACCGCCGGTTGATCCACACCAGGCCTGGGTCGACTTCGCTACCCCGACACCCGGCGCCAAGCTGGTAATGGCGCAACGCCTGGACGGGAAAAACCTGAACGACGGGCGCTTCTTCCAGGTGCCGCCTGGCAGCCATGAGCTGATGGTACGTTTTGATTTCGAGGTGCCTACCGGCGGCAGTTTCGGCGGGTTTGGCCAAACCACTGACCGTACCTGCTTCATGACCCTGCAATACGACCGTTTCGAGGCGGGCCAGCGCTATCGCCTGGAAGGGCGCTCACTGGGCTACAACCCGAATATCCGGCTGTACAACAAAGCGGGTCAATTGCTGGCCGAAGAACGTAGCGTCAACTGCATCTGATCAGTCGTTGTTCTTCTGGTAGACGATGGCTTTGGTGCCATTCTCACAGCTGCCGACAACCATGGCGCTGTCGTGCTTGTCAGCTTCTTCCTTGGTGACGATTTCGAGGGTGTAGGACGGAACGGCATTCGCCTGGATTTTGACCTCGATCTCCTTCCTGAGCTCTTCACAATCTTTTGGCGCCGCCAGCGCCGACGTGGCCAGTGCACAGCAGATAACCGCCAAGGCAATACGTTTCATGTGTGAAGCTCCCTGAATGCACGCGCACGGGTGTGCGCTGAGTCTGCAATCGGCTATTCGACCATACCTGAACGTGTAGGAGCGAGCTTGCTCGCGAAAAACGTCAACGATAACGCGTGCCGCCTGGAAGAGCGCGGCGCCTTTGAGCGCTTCGCGAGCAAGCTCGCTCCTACAAGGGTCGATCAATTAACGAGGGTGCCATCCAGGGTAATGGTTGCATTCAGTACCTTGGACACGGGGCATCCTTCCTTGGCCTTTTTGCTCAGCTCATCGAACTGCGCCTGGCTGGCGCCCGGGATCTTCGCCTTGAGGGTCAGGTGCACGGCAGTAATCGCAAAGCCACCGTCCACTTGGTCCAGGGTCACTTCGGCCTGGGTGTCGATGCTGTCGGCCTTGAGCCCGGCATCGCCGAGAATCATGGAAAACGCCATGGAGAAACAACCGGCATGGGCTGCGCCGATCAGTTCTTCAGGGTTGGTGCCCTTGCCACCTTCGAAACGGGCCTTGAAGCCGTAAGGCGCTTCACGCAGAACGCCGGTTTCGGTGGAAATGGAACCCAGGCCAGTCTTCAGGTCGCCTTCCCAATGCGCGGATGCTTTTTTAACAATACTCATAGCGGTCTCCTCGAACGGTGGTTTTGCGTCAGTAAGGGTTCTGAGGATAGACGCCACGGCAAAGTTCATCTTGTCGGAGAAACCTAGCGATTAAGTAGGAAATTTCACCATCGCTATTGAATCTCGGGTATATGCCCTCATTGCATAGGACATGCACATGAAGCGGCAGGTTTTGGTTCGTCTAAGAAGCCTGCGCCCCCATTGGAGAAGCAGGCTTATGAAATCGCTGTCCGACGTAAAGTTCTCGACCCTCGACCTCGTGCCCGTGCGCGCCAACGGCAGCCCGGCGCAGTCGCTGCGCAATTCCCTGGACCTGGCCCAGCATGTGGAAAAATTCGGCTACAACCGTTTCTGGGTCGCCGAACACCACAATATGGACGGCATCGCCAGCTCGGCGACCTCGGTATTGCTGGGTTACCTGGCCGGTGGCACCTCGACGATCCGTGTCGGTTCCGGTGGCGTGATGCTGCCCAACCACGCGCCGTTGGTGATCGCCGAGCAGTTCGGCACCCTGGAAAGCCTGTACCCGGGCCGCATCGACCTGGGCCTTGGCCGCGCACCAGGCTCCGACCAGATGACCGCCCGCGCGCTGCGCCGTGAACGCTCCGGCAGCGCTGATGATTTCCCGGAAGACGTGGCAGAACTGATGGCCTACCTCGGCCCGCGCACTCCGGACCAACGAGTGATCGCCGTACCCGGCACCGGCACCAACGTCCCTGTGTGGCTATTGGGCTCCAGCCTGTTCAGTGCGCAGCTGGCAGGCGAGCGCGGTTTGCCTTACGCCTTTGCCTCACATTTCGCACCGCGCCTGATGCATGAAGCGATTCGCGTCTATCGCAACCACTTCAAGCCCTCGGCCGTGCTGGACAAGCCCTATGTGATGCTCGGCATCCCGCTGGTGGCCGCCGACACCGATGAGCAAGCCGACTACCTGGCCACCTCGGTGTACCAGCGAATTCTCGCGCTGATGCGTGGGCAAAGCCTGGTGCAGCGCCCGCCGGTCAAGACCATGGACGGCCTGTGGCTGCCCCATGAGAAAGACGCCGTGGGCAGTTTCCTCGGCCTGGCCATGGTGGGCAGCCCGCAGAAGATCCGCGCCAAGCTGGAAGTGCTGGTGGAGCAGACCGGCGCTGATGAGCTGATCTTCACCTGTGACCTGTACGAGCATGCCGACCGGATTCATTCCTACGAGCTGCTGGCGCAGGTCATGAAGGGCTGAATCCAGGAGTGAGGCGGGACGCAGAGCATCCCAGGCTTCATTCCCACGCGGAGCGAGGGATCGCAGGCATAAAAAAACCGACGCACTCGCGTCGGTTTTTTACGTCTGCAACACGGGATCACCCGCGCTTGTAGGCGATTTCCTTGGTACCGGCTTCACAGCTGCCGACAACCGTGTGGTCACTAGGTGCAGCACCTTTGTCCACGATTTCCAGGGAGTAGCCCGAAGCGCCTTTAGCGTCGATTTTCGCCGCAATCTCGCTTTTCAGCTCTTCACAAGGCTTGCCCGCCGCCAGGGCCGTGCCCGCAATGCTCAACAAACCTACCGCCAACAAAAAGTTCTTCATCCGTCACTTCCTTGGGTTGATCGAAAGGAAGCACGCCGACGCTCGTCACGTCGACGTGCCTAAAGGTTGTAGCGGAGTTTATGGCAATCGGCCAGCGCGCAAGTTCAACCGGCTCAATCAACTACTGGCAATTCGGAACCCCACCTTGAGGGTGACCTGGAAATGCGCAGCCTTGCCGTCCTTGATGTGGCCACGGGTTTCGGTCACTTCAAACCACTCCAAGTGCTTGATGCTCTTGCTGGCTTCAGCCAGGGCATTGTTGATGGCCTCCTCGATGCTGGTCGCGGAAGAGCCCACCAGTTCGACTTTCTTGTAGGTGTGATGATCACTCATAAGTTTTTCTCCTGGGGTCGTTAATCAAGACTAGCAGTGAATTCTCGTACTGCTTCTGGCGGCTATTGCGATGTGAAAGTTCAGATTTACTGCACTTTCTGAAACCGCCGCAGTCGGAAACAACACACGCCACTCAATCACTCCAGGAGAGCCCACATGGCCAACACCTCTTTACGCAAAGCGTCATTGGAAAGCATGGAAGCCGAGATTTCGAGCCTGCTCAAATCTTTGGAAAGCCTCAAGGACGATGCGTCTGACGAGTCGCGCAAAACCCTGAAGGCCCTGAAAAGCAATGCCGAGAACGCCCTCAAGCATTCCCGCCACCTGATCAGCGATGCCTACGAAGAAAGCAAAGTCAAAATCCGCGAAACCGGTGTTGCAACACGGGACTACGCGCAAGAGCATCCATGGACTACCGCCGGTGTTGCCGTCGGCGCGCTGGGTCTGCTGGCGGCCTACTTGCTGTGCAAACGCGGCGATTAAACGTCCTGGCGCGCAAGCTCAGCCTTGAGCCACTGCGCCAGTTGCCCGGCGCGCCCATCTGCGGCGCGCTTGGGTAGCCACAACGCCAGTTGCGCCGGGGTTTCACTGAAACCCCACGGCGCAACCAGGCGACCCGCTCGCAGGTCCTCTGCCACCAGCGGCTCAGGCGCAATTGCTACCCCCAGCCCGGCCACCGCCGCCTCCAGCAAATAATACAAATGCTCAAACCCCTGACCGTACTTCAACGCGCCAGCGTCGATCCCATGGTGCTGCGCCCAGCTGGGCCAGGCTTGCGGGCGTGAGGTAGTGTGCAACAGGGCCTCACTCAGCAGCGCCTCGGGAGGCGCCTGGCGCAATCGCTCGTAATGGGCAAAACGCGGGCTCATGACCGGGCCGATGCGTTCGCTGGCCAATTCATACACCTGCATATCCGCCGGCCATGGAGGTTCGGCGAACACCAGCAGCGCGTCCAGGCCGGGGCGGCGTGGGTCAAGATCGCCTTCACCCGCCGACAGATGCAGGCGCAAATCCGGCAACTCGGCGTTCAGGCGCCCCAGACGCGGAATAAACCAGCGCGCCAGCAGGCTGCCGGAGCAGCCGAGCACAAACGGCGCATCGGCACTGCTTTGCGTGAGCTCGGCGCAGGTGTCCCTCAGTCGCTCGAACGCCTCGAAACTCGCATCCCGCAGACGAATGCCGGAATCTGTGAGTTTGAGGCCGCGCCCGTCCTTGGCGAACAGGCTTACACCAAGGTGTTCTTCCAACACCTTGAGCTGCCGGCTGACCGCACCATGGGTCACGTGCAGTTGCTCAGCGGCCTGGCTAACGCTGTTCAGGCGCGCAGTCGCCTCAAAAGCGCGCAAGGCATTCAGCGGTGGGAGGTCTCGGCTCATCTGTGAGTTTTCCTGACAGGTTGTGGCGATCTTATCGGTTTTCACGTGGAAGCGTCAGGGGTAGAGTGACCGTCATTGCCTCTTACACATTTTCTACCTGGAGCGTCCCATGACTCAGACCCAGACCGATTTACGCAACGGCCCGGATGCCAATGGCCTGTTTGGTTCGTTCGGCGGCCGCTACGTGGCGGAAACCCTGATGCCGTTGATCCTTGATCTGGCCCGCGAATACGAAGCGGCCAAGATCGATCCGGCCTTCAACGAAGAACTGGCCTACTTCCAGCGCGACTACGTCGGACGCCCAAGCCCGCTGTACTTCGCCGAGCGCCTGACCGAGTTCTGCGGTGGCGCCAAGATCTACCTCAAGCGCGAAGAGCTGAACCACACCGGCGCCCACAAGATCAACAACTGCATCGGCCAGATCCTGCTGGCGCGGCGCATGGGTAAAAAACGCATCATCGCCGAGACCGGCGCCGGCATGCACGGTGTGGCCACTGCCACCGTCGCCGCGCGTTTCGGCCTGCAATGCGTCATCTACATGGGCACCACCGACATCGAGCGCCAGCAGGCCAACGTATTTCGCATGAAGCTGCTGGGCGCTGAAGTGATCCCGGTGGTCGCCGGCACCGGCACCCTGAAAGACGCGATGAACGAAGCCCTGCGTGACTGGGTCACCAACGTCGACAGCACCTTCTACCTGATCGGCACCGTGGCCGGTCCGCACCCGTACCCGGCGATGGTTCGCGACTTCCAGGCCGTGATCGGCAAGGAAACCCGTACCCAGCTGCAAGCCCAGGAAGGCCGTCTGCCCGACAGCCTGGTGGCGTGCATCGGCGGCGGTTCCAATGCCATGGGCCTGTTCCACCCGTTCCTGGATGACACCAGCGTCGAGATCATCGGCGTTGAAGCGGCCGGCTACGGCATCGAGACCGGCAAACACGCGGCCAGCCTCAACGGCGGCGTACCGGGTGTGCTCCACGGCAACCGTACTTTCCTGTTGCAGGACGACGATGGCCAGATCATCGACGCCCACTCGATCTCCGCGGGCCTCGACTACCCGGGCATCGGCCCTGAACACGCCTGGTTGCACGACATCGGCCGCGTCCAGTACACCTCGGTGACCGACGACGAAGCCCTCGACGCCTTTCACAAATGCTGCCGCCTGGAAGGGATTATTCCTGCACTGGAAAGCGCCCACGCCCTGGCCGAAGTCTTCAAACGCGCACCGACCCTGCCGAAAGATCACCTGATGGTGGTCAACCTGTCCGGCCGTGGCGACAAAGACATGCAAACCGTGATGCACCACATGGAACAGTCCAAGCAGGAGAAACACTAAATGAGCCGCCTGCAAACACGTTTTGCGCAACTGAAAGAACAAAACCGCGCCGCCCTGGTGACCTTCGTCACCGCTGGCGACCCGGGCTATGACACCTCGCTGGCGATCCTCAAGGGCTTGCCGGCGGCCGGCGCCGATGTGATCGAACTGGGCATGCCGTTCACCGACCCGATGGCTGACGGCCCGGCCATTCAACTGGCCAACATCCGCGCGCTGACCGCCAAGCAGAACCTCACGAAAACCCTGCAAATGGTTCGCGAGTTCCGCGAGGGCAACAGCGACACGCCGCTGGTGCTGATGGGCTACTTCAACCCGATCCACATGTACGGCGTGCCACGCTTTATCAGCGATGCGAAAGAAGCCGGCGTCGACGGCCTGATCGTGGTCGACATGCCGCCGGAACATAACGGCGAGCTGTGCGACCCGGCCCAGGCTGCCGGTATCGACTTTATCCGCCTGACCACGCCGACCACCGACGACGCGCGCCTGCCGACCGTGCTCAACGGCAGCTCAGGGTTTGTGTACTACGTGTCGGTGGCCGGTGTGACCGGTGCCGGTGCCGCGACCCTGGAACACGTCGAAGAAGCCGTGACCCGTCTGCGTCGGCATACCGACCTGCCGATCAGCATCGGTTTCGGCATCCGCACCCCGGAGCAGGCCGCTGCAATCGCCCGCCTGGCAGACGGTGTGGTGGTGGGGTCGGCACTGATCGACCACATCGCCAACGCCAGCAATGATCAACAGGCCATCGACGGTGTATTGACCCTGTGCTCGGCGCTGTCGGAAGGTGTACGCAGCGCCCGTAAGTAAGCGGCTCGTAAGCGTTAGGTAAAGTTCCTGATACAGAGGAATCATGCTGGCAAATCAGCACCTAAGCTAACAAGACCAAGGGATTTCGAACCCGGTTCGAAATCCCTTTTTTGTTCGTGCAGTACTGAGGAAACAGCCCCATGAAAATCCCCAAACGTTTGATTGCAGGTGTAGGCGTGCTGGTGCTTGGCGCCAGCGCCCTGGTCCAAGCTGCGCCCTATGATCAGGGTGGCGGACCTGACCGTGGTGGCCCACAGGGCCAGCACGATCAACGTGGCGATGACCATCGCGGGCCGCAGGACAACCACCGTGGTGGGCCGCCTCAGGACTTTGGTCCTGTGAGACAGGTCATCCGCGACAACCATGGCGACTTCCGCCGTGGCGCGCCGCCGCCTCCCGGCATCCACCTGGTGCGCGGCCAGCGCCTGCCGCCAAACTACTATGGTGAGCGTCTGGACCCACGGGCGCTGGGCCATCTGCCGCAATACCCTGGTTATGAATGGCGCCGTTCGGGTGGGGACATCGTATTGATCGCCGTTGGCACCAGCATCGTCTATCAGATTCTGGATGGCGCGCTGTACTAGAGCCGCACTGCTTTTGTGGTGAGGGAGCTTGCTGTGGCTAGGGAGCTGGTGTGGCTGGGGAGCTGGTGTGGCGAGGGAGCTTGCTCCCGCTGGGCTGCGCAGCGGCCCCAAAATCCTGGGAGCGCTGCGCACTCCAGCGGGAGCAAGCTCCCTCGCCACACCAGCTCCCTCGCCACCGCAAGCCCCGTCGCCGCAGCAGTCGCCTAAATCTCGATACGCTCGACCTTGCCGACCAACAAGATGTAGGACAACGCCCCCAGCAACGCCAGCACCGCGATGTACGTAATCGCCGGCGCAAACGAATCCCCTGTCGCCAGAAAGCCAATCACGATCGGCGTGGTAATCGCCGACAGATTGCCGATGAAGTTGAACACCCCTCCGGTCAGCCCCAGCAGCCTTGCCGGCGCCAGGGTCGACACCAGCGACCAGGTGATCGACGCCAGGCCATTGCCGAAAAACGCCACCGCCAGAAACGCAATCACCCACGCCGTGGAATCAACAAAGTTGGCGCCGATGATCGCCGTGGAAATCAATAGCCCGCCAATGATCGGCAACTTGCGCGCAAACCCCACGGACGCTCCCCGGCGAATCAGCCAATCGGAAAACAGCCCCGAACACAGCACCCCGACAAACGCCGCCAGAAACGGCAGCGAAGCCAGCAGGCCGGACTTGATGAAGTCCATGCCGCGATATTTCACCAGGTAGGTCGGAAACCACGTCAGGAAAAACCACAACGTGGAATTCAGGCAGAACTGCCCCAAGTAGATCCCCCACAGTTTGCGCTTGCTCAACACGATGCCGAGGTCGACCCAGCTGAACGGCGCCTTGGCCGCCTGCGCCTGGATGTCCACCAACCCGCCGCCTTCGCGGATCAGCTCGATTTCCGCCGCATTCGCGCCTTTGAAATCCCGTGGCTCGCGGTACACCGCGTACCAGATCAACGCCCACACAATGCCCACGCCGCCGGTGGCGACAAACACCATGTGCCAGCCAAAGGTGTGTTGCAGCCAGGCCAACACCGGCGTGAGAAACGCCAGCCCGACAAACTGCCCGGAGGTATAAACACCAATCGCCGTGGCCCGCTCACGCTCAGGGAACCAGGTGGTCACCACGCGGCTGTTGATCGGGTAAGCCGGGGCTTCCAGGGCACCGACCGCCATGCGCAACACGAACAGCGCGATGAAGCTGGCGGCGAAACCGAGCATCACCGTGGCCACCGACCACAGCAGCAGGGCGACGCTGTAGAGAATGCGCGGCGGCACCCGGTCCACCAGCCAGCCGCCGGGAATCTGCATGGCCGCGTAGGTCCAGCCGAACGCGGAGAAGATCAGCCCGACATGCACCGGGTCGATCCCCAGCTCGCTGGTCAGGGCCGGAGCGGCAATCGACAGGTTGCTGCGGTCCAGGTAGTTGATCACCACGGTGATGAACAGCAGCACCATGATGAAGAAACGCTTTCGGCTGGGCGTGACTAAAGAAGCCTGCCCGGTGAAGGACTCGGATTGCATGGGGGTTGCCTCTTCTTATGGTTATTGAGGACAGGTCTTACTGAAGAAACCGAATCAAATGTGGGAGCGGGCTTGCTCGCGAAAGCGGTCTACCAGCTGCGGAGGTGTTGACTGACACTCCGCCTTCGCGAGCAAGCCCGCTCCCACATTGATCGGGTTTTCATCTCAAATTCGCGGTGTTTACCACTCCGCGAAGCTGCCGTCGGCATGCCGCCAGATCGGATTGCGCCAGCGATGCCCGATGGCCGCGCGTTCGATCACGTATTCCTCGTTGATCTCGATGCCCAGGCCTGGCCCGTTGGGGATTTTCACAAAGCCCTGGTCGTAGTCGAAAACACCCGGATCGCGCACGTAATCCAGCAGGTCATTGCTCTCGTTGTAGTGAATGCCCAGGCTCTGTTCCTGGATGAACGCGTTGTAGCAAACCGCATCCAGCTGCAGGCACGCTGCCAGGGCAATCGGGCCGAGCGGGCAGTGCAGGGCGAGGGCCACGTCGTAGGCTTCGGCCATGTTGGCAATCTTGCGGGTTTCGGTGATACCGCCGGCGTGGGAAGCATCCGGCTGGATGATGTCGACGTAGCCTTCGCTGAGCACGCGCTTGAAGTCCCAGCGCGAGAACAGGCGCTCGCCGAGGGCAATCGGGGTGCTGGTGAGCGGCGCCAGCTCTTTCAGCGCTTCGTAGTTTTCGCTGAGCACCGGCTCTTCGATAAACATCAGTTTGTAGGGGTCGAGTTCCTTCATCAGCACCTTGGCCATGGGTTTGTGCACCCGGCCATGGAAGTCGACGCCGATGCCGACGTTCGGACCGACCGCATCCCGCACGGCGGCGACGTTGGCCAGGGCCTGGTCGACTTTTTCGAAGCTGTCGAGAAATTGCAGCTCTTCGGTGCCGTTCATTTTCACCGCGGTAAAACCACGGGCCACGGCTTCCTTGGCGGCGCGGGCAGTGTCGGCCGGGCGGTCGCCACCAATCCATGAATACACGCGGATCTTGTCGCGCACCTGGCCACCCAGCAGGTCGCTGACCGACACGCCGAGGGCCTTGCCCTTGATGTCCCACAGCGCCTGGTCGATACCGGCGAGAGCGCTCATATGGATCGCGCCGCCACGGTAGAAACCGCCTCGATAGAGCACGGTCCAGATGTCCTCGATATTGCGTGGGTCCTTGCCGATCAAGTAGTCGGACAATTCCTCGACGGCGGCAGCCACGGTATGGGCGCGGCCCTCGACAACGGGCTCGCCCCAACCAGTCACGCCCTGGTCGGTTTCAACCTTGAGGAAGCACCAGCGCGGCGGGACGATGAAGGTGGTCAGTTTGGTGATTTTCATCTTCTTATCTCTCTTGTAGATGGAGAACGCTGATCAGCCCAAGGCATGCCAGGCGGCGACGTAGGCCTGGGCGTTGCTCGCCACTTGGGCGACGCTCATGCCCGGCTTGAATAACCCGGAGCCCAGGCCGAAGCCTTTGACGCCCGCGTCGAAAAATACCTGCATGTTGTCCGGGGTGATGCCGCCCACCGGCAGCAGCACGGTGCCGGCGGGCAGTACCGCGAGCCAGGCCTTGACCACCGCCGGGCCCATTTGCTCGGCCGGGAACAGCTTCAGCACGTCGGCGCCTTCGGCCAGCGCGGCAAACGCTTCGGTGGGCGTGGCCACACCCGGCGACAGATACAGGCCCGCGGCCTTGGCGGCTCGCAGCACCTTGGCATCGCTATGGGGCATGACGATCACCTGGCCGCCGGCGGCTTTGACTTGATCGACCTGTTCCGGGGTCAGCACGGTGCCGGCGCCGATCAGGCAATCGGCGGGGAGGCTGTCCCGCAGGATGCGGATGCTGGAATAAGGATCCGGCGAGTTCAGCGGCACTTCGATCACCCTGAAGCCCGCCGTGTACAACACCTCGCCGATCGCCAGCGCCTCCTCCGGTCGCAGGCCGCGCAGGATCGCGATCAAACCGTTGTGTGTCAGTGCTTGCTTGAGCATGTCGGGCCTCTCGTCAGGTTGCAGGCAGCAGCCCCGCCGCCATGGCCAGTTGCCAAAGGCCACGCTCGGTAGCCTCCTGCGCCAGGGTCACGTGGGGGAAGCCACAGAGTTGGAGTGCACGCTGGTAGCGGGTGCAGAGTTGGGGTGTGCCGACCAGGACGATGTCGCGCTGCTGGCTGGGCTTGCGAGTGCGCAGGCCGGTCAGTTCGTGGCCGATCAACAGCCCGGACAGATAGTCCGGTTGCTCGTCAGGCGCCAGCTCGCCGGTCAATCCCAGGGAGCGTGCGCTGAACAAGTTCGACAACAGGCCCGTTTGGCCGTCTGCCGACAGCGCAACCTGAACACCGCGATCAAAAGCGGCCACCTGGAACTGTTCGGAAGGGCGCTGGGTGCGCCCCAGAATGCTGTGCTGACTGAGCACGGCGAACAACTCGCCGGTCATGAAAGTATCGAAGTGAGTGATGCAGCCTTCCACCACCTCCACCCACTTGGAATGGCTGCCCGGCAGGCCGATCAATACGTCGCGCCCGGTATGGGCAGACAGGCTTTGCAGCACGCCGAGCACCTGGGTTTCTTCACCGCGCATCACATTGGGCAACGCGCCGCGTTGAATCACGCCGGGCACGATGTGCACCGCTGCGCCCCGCAGGCTGCGCACCACATGCAGCGCCTGGCCGAGGGTAGAGACGTCGGCCGGGGTGTCGCGGTAAGCCGCTTCGCTCCAGCCCTGGGCGCTGCCGACCATGCCGCAAGCGATAACGGGAAGGTCGGGCTGGGTGTCGAGCCAGTCACCGCAGGCTGCGTCAAATGCCAGCTCGAACCCGTTGCTGCAGCGAACACCGGCTATTTCCCGGGCTTCAGTGGGCAGGTGCATGATCCCCGACGCCAAGGTGCGCCGTTCGATCACGACGCCTGCCGGGCCGAGCTTGTAAGCACGAAGGGAACTGGTTCCCCAATCGAGCGCGATCAATTGCGCCTGCATCGCTTCACCTGAGTGTTCTGAGCGGATGAGGCGAATATAAACCCAAGACCGGCAAAGTCTCAATATATAAATATCAGTCCCATATATAGGGAAATTGAAAGTTTAAAATATTGACAGATCCAGCGTGCGCATCGCCCCCATCCAGATCGCGTGTTCGGTGTGGTCCTTGAGGTCATCACCGGTGGTCGGGTGCAGGAACACCACCAGGCCGTTGCGGTTGAGGGCCAGCCAAGGCAGCACGACGCCGATGTATTCAGGTTCGAATGCCAGCTGGCAGCTCCAGTCCGGGTGCGGGCCCACCGGGCGTTCATGCACGCGGCCCATGCGCAGCGGAAACAATTGCGCGGCGTCTTCGCAGAGTTTGCGCGCCTGGTCGATGGTGTTGGCGTCGAAATAGATATGGGCGTGGTAGCCCTTGATACGTTGCATGACAGGCTCCGGGCTCATTGATCGGCAAATCCTAGACCGCAATGGACGGCAGGGCCAGACCGGTCAGCGATTGTGCGCTGCTGGCCTGTTCGGTCATCAGCCAGTCGACGAAACGCTCGATCAACTGGCTGCGGCGTTTGCGCTGGGGCAGCACCACGTAATAGCCGAAGCGTGAGATCACCGTGTCGCCAATCGGCCGGCACAGCCATTTTTGCTCCAGCAGGTTATCCACAAGGTGACGCCAGCCGATGGCCACGCCCTGGCCCGCGATCGCGGCCTGGATCAACAGCGTGTAATTGTCGAAACGCAGTTGGCCCGGGGTGGGCGCAGTGGTGATGCCCAGTTCGCGAAACACCCCGCTCCAGTCGAACCACTGGTTGTTGTTTTGCTGGCGCAGGTGCAGCAAGGGGAACTCCAGCAGGCTCTGCACCGACAGTGGCGCGACTCGGTCCTGGAGTAGCAGCGGGCTGCACACCGGGAACACTTCCTCGTTGAACAGCCACAGGCTGTCGCCCTGTTTGAAGCGGCCGTCACCGAACAGCACCGCTACATCGATATCGCTGCGCAACGTGGCGTGGTTACGCTCGCTGGTGACCAGGCTCACGTCCACCTGCGGGTTGGCTTCATGGAAACGATGCAGGCGTGGCATCAGCCAATACGCGGCGAAGGCAAAGTCGGTCGCCACCTGCAGGACTTCATGCTGGTCCTGCTCGGCAATCGCGCTCAGGCCCTGGTTGATGCTCTGCAAACCGGCCTGTACCTGCTCGAATAACAAGGCGCCCGCGTCGGTCAGCTCGATGCCACGGTAGATGCGATCAAACAGGCGCACCTTCAGCTGTTCTTCCAGGCGCTTGATCTGCTGGCTGATGGCCGGCTGAGTGGTGCCCAACTCCATCGCCGCTGCCGTAAAGCTGCGTTGGCGCGCTGCGGATTCAAAGGCACGCAGCAAGTCGAGTGACAGGTGACCGAGGGATTCATACATAAGCTGGGCTTATCCTAGACATTGCTTCTCATGGGCTTTACCACGATTTCCATGGCCTGCATGCTCATTCGCATAAACATCGACTATGGAATGCCGCGAAACCATGAAGCGCAAGAACATTCTTTTTATCATGGCCGATCAAATGGCCGCGCCGATGCTTCCGTTCTACGGTCCTTCGCCTATCAAACTGCCGAACCTGAGCCGTCTCGCCGCCGAGGGTGTGGTGTTCGATGCCGCCTATTGCAACAGCCCGCTGTGTGCTCCGTCGCGCTTTACCCTGGTGAGTGGCCAGTTGCCGAGCAAGATCGGCGCCTACGACAACGCGGCCGATTTCCCCGCCGACGTGCCGACCTATGCCCACTACCTGCGTCGCCTCGGCTACCGCACCGCGCTGTCGGGCAAGATGCATTTTTGCGGCCCCGACCAGCTCCACGGCTATGAAGAACGCCTGACCAGTGACATCTACCCGGCCGACTATGGCTGGGCCGTGAACTGGGATGAGCCGGACGTGCGCCCCTCCTGGTACCACAACATGGCGTCGGTGCTGCAGGCCGGGCCGTGCGTGCGCACCAACCAGCTGGATTTCGACGAAGAGGTGGTGTTCAAGGCCCAGCAGTACCTGTTCGACCATATCCGCGAAGATGGCGACCAGCCGTTCTGCCTGACCGTGTCGATGACTCACCCACACGACCCGTACACGATTCCCAAGCCGTTCTGGGACCTGTACGACGACAACGACATCCCGCTGCCTGCAACACCGCCACAGGCTGACCTCGACCCTCACTCCCAGCGCCTGCTCAAGGTATATGACCTGTGGGACAAGCCGCTGCCGCTGAACAAGATCCGCGATGCACGCCGCGCCTACTTCGGCGCGTGCAGCTACATCGACAGCAACGTCGGCAAGCTGCTGCAAACCCTGGAAGACACGGGCCTGGCCGACGACACCATCATCATCTTCTCCGGCGACCACGGCGACATGCTCGGCGAACGCGGGCTCTGGTACAAAATGCACTGGTTTGAAATGGCCGCCCGGGTGCCGCTGCTGATCAGCGCGCCGGGGCAGTTTGCGGCCGGCCGGGTGACCGCCGCCGTGTCCACCGCCGACCTGCTGCCTACCCTGGTGGAACTGGCCGGCGGCGAGCTGGACCCGAGGCTGGCGCTGGACGGCCGCTCGTTGGTGTCTCACCTGCAAGGGCAGGGCGGGCACGACGAAGTGTTCGGTGAGTACATGGCCGAGGGCACCATCAGCCCGCTGATGATGATTCGCCGTGGCGCCTACAAGTTCATCTACAGCGAGGACGATCCTTGCCTATTGTTCGATGTGCACAACGACCCGCACGAGCGGGAGGACCTCAGCCAGTCACCGGAACACCGGCCACTGTTCGAGGCGTTTTTGCATGAAGCGCGGGCCAAATGGGACATCCCGGCGATCCACCAGCAGGTGCTCGCCAGCCAACGCCGTCGCCGCCTGGTGTTCGAGGCGCTGACCCAGGGCAAGCTGAAGAGCTGGGACCACCAGCCACTGGTAGACGCCAGTCAGCAATACATGCGCAACCACATCGACCTCGACGATCTGGAGCGCAAGGCACGTTTTCCACAACCCTGCCAAAACCAATAAAACTGAGGGGAAGGCCATGCAAAAGTTATCCACCGTGTTGAGCGTTGCGCTGCTGGCATTGAGCAGTGCCGGCGTCTACGCGGATACTAGCTGCGACACCGTGAAGATGGCCGATCCGGGCTGGAGCGATATCGCCGCCACCAATGCCATTACCGGTTTCCTGTTGAACGGCATGGGCTACAAGGCCAAGGTCGACACCCTTGCGGTGCCGATCACCTTTGGCGGGCTCAAGGACGGCCAGGTGGATGTGTTCCTGGGTAACTGGATGCCGGCGCAGCAAGGCTTCTACGACAAGTTCGTGGCCAATGGCGATGTGGTGCAACTGGCGAAGAACCTCGACGGTACCGAATTCACCCTGGCCGTGCCGGACTATGTCTGGGACGCCGGGGTGCATGACTTTGCCGACCTGAACAAGTTTGCCGACAAGTTCGACAAGAAGATCTACGGCATCGGTTCGGGTGCGCCAGCGAATCTCTCGTTGCAGGAAATCATCAAGAAAAACGACTTCGACCTGGGCCAGTGGAAGCTGATCGAGTCCAGTGAACAGGCGATGCTGGCCGAAGTGTCCCGGGCGGTGAAAAAGCAGAAGTTCGTGACCTTCCTCGGCTGGACGCCGCACCCGATGAACGTGCAGTTGAAGATGCATTACCTCAAGGGTGGGGAGAAGTACTTTGGTGACACCGGCAGCGTGTATACGTTGACCCGCAAGGGCTATGCACAGGCGTGCCCGAATGTGGGGAAATTGCTGACCAACCTGAGTTTCACCCAGGAGATGGAGAACGCCATCATGGCTGAGGTGGTGAACAAGAAGCTCAGTAATGCGGACGCGGCGAAGGCGTGGATCAAGGCGAACCCGGCGGTGCTGGACAAGTGGCTGGACGGGGTTAAAACCGTGGACGGTCAAGATGCGCTGGCCGCTGTAAAAGCCAAACTCTGATGCACTGATCGTTCCCACGCTCTGCGTGGGAACGCATCCGGTGACGCTCCGCGTCACGACTCAAGAGCGGACGCAGAGCGTCCAGGACGGCATTCCCACGCAGAGCGTGGGAACGATCATCATGAGCCTGATACTCTGATTCAAACCTCTTCAACCGAGTTTCCAATGCCCTGGCCCAACCGCCATACACTCTTCCCCTTCCTCAGCTGGCTCCCGCGCCAAACCCGCGCCAGCGTCGGGCGAGATGCAATCGTTGGCCTGAGCGGTGCAGTCCTGGCATTACCCCAGTCCATTGCCTACGCGCTGATCGCCGGGCTTCCACCGGAGTATGGCCTGTACGCCGCGATCATCCCGGTATTGATCGCCTGCTTGTGGGGCTCTTCCTGGCACCTGATCT
This sequence comes from Pseudomonas sp. B6001, assembly GCF_013386015.1. Classification (NCBI taxonomy): domain Bacteria; kingdom Pseudomonadati; phylum Pseudomonadota; class Gammaproteobacteria; order Pseudomonadales; family Pseudomonadaceae; genus Pseudomonas; species Pseudomonas sp. B6001. Next base: position 679,881 of record NZ_JACAOX010000002.1, on the reverse strand, counting down.
GCGGCCCCACGGCAGCCATCTCTATCGTGCTCTACGCCAGCGTCAGCCCGTTGGCCGTGCCCGGCTCCCAGGACTACATCACACTCATCCTGTTGCTGACATTCCTGGCCGGCGTCTTCCAATGGCTGTTGGGTATGCTGCGCTTCGGCGCCCTGGTGAATTTCGTCTCGCATTCAGTGGTGCTCGGCTTCACCCTCGGCGCTGCGGTGGTGATCGCCCTGGGCCAACTGCCCAACCTGCTGGGGCTGGACCTGCCCAGCCAGGCCACGGCGATCAACAGTCTGCTGGCGCTGATCAACCATGCCGGGGAGTGGAATCGTCCTTCACTGGTGCTCGGGCTCGGCACCTTGCTGGTGGGGGTGCTGCTGAAACTCTGGGTACCGCGCTGGCCAACCCTGTTGATCGCGCTGGCCCTGGGCAGCCTCATCCCGTGGCTGTGGCCGACGATGTTCGGGGAGGTGGCGCGGGTCAGTTCATTTGTCGGCAAGCTGCCACCGTTCAGCCCGCTGCCGATGGACCTGGACATGGTCCTGCGCCTGCTGCCGAGTGCCGTGGCGGTGGGCATGCTGGGGCTGGTGACCAGCCTGTCGATTGCGCGCTCACTGTCGGCCCGCTCCCAACAATTGCTCGATGCAAATCAGGAAGTGCGCGCCCAGGGTTTATCCAACATCGTCGGCGGATTTTTCTCCGGGTACTTGTCGGCGGGTTCCTTCACACGGTCGGGCCTGAGTTATGAGGCAGGCGCCTGTTCGCCGCTGGCGGGGGTGTTTTCCGCATTGTGGGTGGCGTTGTTCGCGCTGTTCGGTGCGGCATTGATCGCGCATATCCCGATCCCGAGCATGGCCGCCAGCATCCTGCTGATTTGCTGGGGGTTGGTCGACCATCGCGGTATTCGGGCGCTGTTCCGGGTCAGCCGCGCAGAGTTCGTGGTGATGAACCTGACCTGCATCGCTACGCTGTTGCTGGAGTTGCAAACGGCCATTTACGCCGGGGTGCTGGCGTCGCTGTTTTTCTACCTCAAGCGCACCTCACAGCCGCGGGTCCAGCAATGGCGTGACGGAGAGGACGATGTGCTGCGGGTCGGCGGGTCGATCTTTTTCGGCGCCAGCCATTACCTGCAGGTGCGGCTGCAAAGCCTGCACGGCCAGCGGGTGGTGATCGAGGCGCAGCAGATCAACTTCATCGACTATTCCGGGGTGGAGATGCTGCACCAGGAAGCGCGCCGATTGAATGGAGTGGGGCGCAGCCTGGCGTTGCGCAAGGCCCGGCCACAGGTGGTGGAAGAGTTGAGGAAACTGGAAGGGGCCGACAACTGCCCCATCCATTTCGAAGACTGAACGCGGTTGAAACTGTGGGAGCGGGCTTGCTCGCGAATGCGGTGTGACAGTCGCCGTATGTATCGACTGATCCACCGCATTCGCGAGCAAGCCCGCTCCCACATTTGGATTGCGTCAGGCCAGTTGGCTACGCAATTCAGCCAGCACCGGCGCGGAGTCCGGTCGAACGCCGCGCCACAGGAAGAACGCTTCCGCGGCCTGTTCCACCAGCATCCCCAGGCCATCCATTGCCACCGCCGCGCCCTTCTCACTGGCCCAGCGGCAGAAAGTCGTAGGCTCTTTGCCGTACATCATGTCGTAGCAAAAAGTCTTTCCGGGTTCGATCAGGCTGCCGGCAATCGGCGGTACATCGCCTGACAGGCTGGCGGACGTGGCATTGATGATCAGGTCCACCGGTTCACGCAGCCAGTCGAAACCGCTGGCGGACACCGGGCCGAGATCGTCGAACAGCTCGGCGAGCAATTCGGCTTTTTCCACGGTGCGATTGGCAATGATCAGCGAAGCCGGCTGCTCAGCCAGCAATGGCTCCAACGCGCCGCGCACCGCACCACCGGCGCCCAGCAGCAGGATGCGTTTGCCTTGCAGGCTGAACCCGGCATTCACCGTCAAATCCCGCACCAGGCCGGCGCCGTCGGTGTTGTCTCCCAACAGGCTGCCATCGCCGAGCTTGCTCAGGGTATTCACCGCGCCGGCCCGTTGGGCGCGTTCGGTCAGGGTATTGGCCAGGCGATAGGCCTCTTCCTTGAACGGTACGGTGACGTTGGCGCCACGGCCTTGTGCGAAAAATGCTTTTGCACAGCCGGTGAAATCCTCCAACGGCGCGAGCAAGGTGCTGTAGTCCAGTTGCTCGCCGGTCTGTTCGGCGAACAGACGGTGAATCAGCGGCGACTTGCTGTGGCCGATGGGGTTGCCGAAGACGACATAACGATCCATCAGACCGCCGCCTTGGGCAGCACACCCAGCCAGTCGCGGTCTTGCAGGAAGTAGTCGGTTAGGCGCGCTTCTTCGCTGTCGGGGGCGGCTTTCCAGTCATAGCTCCAGCGCACTTGGGGTGGCAGCGACATCAGGATCGACTCGGTACGCCCGCCCGATTGCAGGCCAAACAAAGTGCCACGGTCGTAGACCAGGTTGAACTCGACGTAGCGGCCACGGCGGAATTCCTGGAATTCGCGCTGCTGCTCGGTATAGGCCATGGCCTTGCGGCGCTGGACGATCGGCAGGTAGGCGTCGATGTAGGCGTCGCCGATGGCGCGCATGAAGGCGAAGCTGGTGTCGAAGTCCCACTCGTTCAAATCATCGAAGAACAAACCGCCGATGCCACGCGGTTCGTTGCGGTGCTTGATGTGGAAGTAGGTGTCGCACCAGGCCTTGTAGCGTGAATAAACGTCCGGGCCAAACGGCGCGCAGGCCTGTTCGGCGACGCGGTGCCAGTGGATGCAGTCTTCTTCGTTGCCGTAGTAGGGCGTCAGGTCGAAGCCGCCGCCAAACCACCACACCGGCTCTTCGCCTTCTTTTTCAGCGATGAAAAAACGCACATTGGCGTGGGAAGTCGGCACATGCGGGTTGTGCGGGTGGATCACCAGCGACACGCCGAGGGCCTCAAAACCGCGACCGGCCAATTCCGGGCGATGGGCACTGGCGGACGGTGGGAGGCCGCTGCCAAACACGTGGGAAAAGTTAACGCCGCCTTTCTCGATTACCGAACCGTTTTCGATCACACGGGTGCGACCGCCGCCGCCGGCAGGCCGGGTCCAGGCGTCTTCGATGAAGCGAGTGTCCGTCTCGAAGGTTTCCAGGGCGCTGCAAATGCGGTCTTGCAGGTCAAGCAGGTAGGCTTTGACAGCCTCGGTGCGGGTAGTCATGACATCACCTTGAATCGGGCAACGCTACACGAGGCCATTGGGCATCGGCGGCAAATGGGCGCACAGGATACCACTGCACCCACTGCTGCCACAGTTGACGAAGATCAAGCTTAGGAGTCCGATAGGGGGCTACGCGAAATGACTTAAGGAGAGTGCAGATGGCCAAACGTATCCAGTTCCGTGCCCATGGCGGCCCCGAAGTGCTTGAGTATGTGGACTACACCCCGGCAGAACCCGGCCCGCAGCAGGTTCGCGTGCAGAACAAGGCCATTGGCCTGAACTTCATCGACACCTATTTCCGCAGCGGCCTGTATGCACCACCGGCCTTGCCGTCGGGCCTGGGCGCAGAAGGTGCCGGCGTGGTTGATGCGGTGGGCAGCGAAGTCACTCAATTCAAGGTCGGCGATCGCGTGGCCTACGGCAGCGGCCCGCTGGGCGCCTACAGCGAATTGCATGTGTTGCCGGCTGCCAACCTGGTGCACCTGCCGGACGACATCAGCTTCGAACAGGCCGCCGGCGCGATGCTCAAGGGCCTGACGGTGCAGTACCTGTTGCGCCAGACCTATGAGTTGAAGGGCGGCGAAACCATTCTGTTCCACGCCGCTGCCGGTGGCGTCGGCTCCCTGGCTTGCCAATGGGCCAAGGCCTTGGGCGTGAAGCTGATCGGTACCGTGAGTTCGCCGGAAAAAGCGGCGCTGGCCAAATCCCTCGGCGCCTGGGAAACCATCGACTACAGCAAGGAAAATGTCGCACAACGCGTGCTGGAACTGACTGACGGCAAGAAGTGCCCAGTGGTGTACGACGGCGTAGGCAAGGACACCTGGCTCACCTCGCTGGACAGTGTTGCGCCACGCGGGCTGGTGGTGAGTTTCGGTAATGCTTCGGGGGCGGTGGATGGGGTCAACCTGGGGATTCTGGCGGCCAAGGGCTCGCTGTATGTGACCCGGCCGACATTGGCGACCTATGCCAACAACCCGGAAAACCTGCAGGCGATGGCGGATGATCTGTTTTCGATGATCATCAGCGGGAAGCTGCAGATTGATATTAACCAACGGTTTTCGTTGGGGGATGCGGCGAAGGCGCAAATTGAGTTGTCGGCGCGGCGGACGACTGGGTCGACCATTCTGCTGCCATAGGGCGTTGGATTTTCAGCGGCTTTGAGGGCCTCTTCGCGAGCAAGTCGAATCGTCGCACCGCCGCTCCCACATTTGTCCGCGTTCCAAAAGTTGGACTCGGTCAAATGTGGGAGCGGGCTTGCTCGCGAAAGCAGGCGGCTCGGTCTCAGGAAGGCCGCACAACCTCACCCGTCGCCAGATCCCGAATCAGACTCGGGTTCTTGCGCCCCCCCAGATTCCCCCCCAATACCAGATCCACCTGCCCGCGGAAGTACTGCTCCACACGAATCCGCGTGCGCGCCGCCGGGCGGCCCTGCGGGTTGGCCGAGGTGGAAATCAGTGGCCCGACCAGCGAGCACAGATCCCGCACTTGCGGATGATCAGTCACCCGCAACGCCACCGTGTCATGCACCCCGGTAATCCACTCGGGCAGCAAGTCCTGATGGGGCACCAGCCACGTATTCGGGCCAGGCCAGGTACTGGCCATGCGGTCCATCCACTCATCGGGAAAGTCTTCGAAGAGAAAATCGAACTGACGGATATTGTCGGCAATCAGGATCAGCCCCTTATCCACAGACCGGCCCTTGATCGCCAGCAACCGATCCACCGCTTCTTCGTTCCAAGGGTCACAGCCCAGGCCCCAGACCGCCTCGGTTGGATAGGCAATCACTGCGCCTGCGCGAATTTCTCGTGCGGCTTCTCGCACCCGCCACCTGTTGACCATTACTCACTCTCCGGACTAAAGCTCTGCGCAGTTTACCGATCTTCGTTACAAAACCTAGCCGCGCGCAAGCCAGCGCCCGCTTTCGCAGATCACCCGGCCTTCCAGTTCCAGCTCCGTCAGGCTGGCCAGCACCTCGGACAAGGCCCTGCCACTGGCAATCGCCAGGGCTTCACTGGTGTGGGGCGCCGCGTGCAACAGCGCCACCAGCGGATGATTGACCGCAATCGGCGCCGGGCGGGAGAGGGCCTGCCAGCCACGCAGGTTTTCGAGAATGTGCTCGATGGTTTCCACCAGCACCGCGCCATCGCGGATCAGTTGATGGCAGCCTTTGGCCCCGGGGTGATGGATGGAGCCGGGGATGGCGTATACCTCGCGCCCTTGCTCCGCCGCCAGCCGCGCGGTGATCAGCGAACCGCTGGCCATGCTGGCCTCCACCACCAGTACCCCAAGCGACAGGCCACTGATAATACGGTTGCGGCGCGGGAAGTTGCCGGCCTGGGGCGCGGCGTCCAACGGAAACTCGGAAACCACGGCGCTGCCTTGGGCAATCATCGCCTCGGCCAAGCGTCGATGGCGCTGTGGATAAAAATTTTCGAGCCCGGTGCCCAGCACGCCGATTGTATGTCCACCAACATCCAAAGCCGCCTGGTGAGCAGCACCGTCGATACCCAGGGCAAGGCCACTGGTGATGACAAAACCGGCACTCGCCAGGCTGCGGGAAAACGCGGCGGCGGTATCCATTCCTGGCCTGGAGGCGCGACGGCTGCCGACCATCGCCAGCTGCGGTTTCTCCAGAATCGCCGGGTTGCCGGCGACGAATAATAGCGGGGGTGCATCATCCAATTCTGCAAGCAATGCCGGGTAGTCGGGTTGGTCCCACATCAGCAAATGCTGGGCCGGACGCTCCAACCAGGCCAATGCCGCACTGGCGCCATCACGTACTTCCTCGCAACGCCGGGCATCGGCGCTGGCCACCTTGAGCCCCAGGGAGCACCAGGCACTGGCCGGTGCGCTGATGGCTTTTGACGCAGAACCAAAGGCCTCGATAAGTTTTTTAAAGCCCTTGGGACCCAGTTCCGGCAGCCTGTGCAAGCGTAGTCGGGCTTCCAGTTCTGCCGGGGAAATTTCACGGTCATTCGTCGGTAACATTTGATCGTCCTTGATCGGAACAAGCTGTGGATAACTCTGTTGGTAACTTATTTAGCAACCTAATTATTGTCTTCGTTCAGGCGCCTCAAAACGGTCCATTACCGCCAGCGAACGCGACGCGCTGAGCACCAGGCCGTAGCTGAGCTTTTCGTAGGTACGGAACACCAATAGCGTCCCGGCCGGCTCGTCGGGCATCTTCACCGGAGCACCGGTCACTCGGTCCCGAACGGTTTCCCCGGTTTTCACCACGGCCAGCAAATGGCCTTCCATCAGGCCGTCACGACGGCCCTTGTTCAGCGTCACCGCGTCCAGCACGCCGATCTGCGTCACGCCCCGTGGCACGTCGATGATGTGCCCGGCAGTGGCGCGAGCAGGCATCTGAATCACCAGGCTGGTCAGGTCGATGGGCGCTTGCTGGCTGAGCAATCGGTCGCCGGGCCGCACTTCCTGGGTGACGCGCTGCACACCCAACGTGCTGACATCGCCCGCCGTCACAAAACGTGCGGTGCCAATGTCGTCGACGTTGATACCCAGCAATTCCTGGCTTTGCGGGTCGGTATAGGCCTTGCCGCGACGGAAGATCCCGTAGCTTTCGACTGCAGGGTCCAGGGCACCTCGCGCATAAATACGCTCGCCATCGGCGCCCAATACTCGTCCGGCATCTGCTGCAACAATATAGGGAGCGTGCTCCAGTTCCTGGGGGGTATCGAGAATGCGGTTGTGCAGTAAAAAGCGCTGGATGGCCTGCTGCGTATGAAGCGGCAACGGTTGGCCGGCCTGTGGATAGCTCTCGGGAACCTGGGCAATAACGGCCTGGGCCCACAGCAGCAAGACGAGTAGCGATTTCCTCATGGGGTGAATCTCCTTTATTATGTGCATTCGCGTGAAACGCCTTGGCCTTCGCGGCTTTCGGACGTTTTCCCACGGCACTTATCCCGGCACATCAAGGGTCCATCCCCGGCGCCGACTTGCCTTTACCTCACATGTGCAGCAATTACGCTTATGGCTATTTTGAACATCCTCGAATTTCCGGACTCACGCCTGCGCACCATCGCCAAGCCAGTGGCCGTAGTGGACGCCAAGGTTCGTCAGTTGGTCGATGACATGTTTGAAACAATGTATGAAGCCCCGGGTATCGGCCTCGCCGCGACCCAGGTCGACGTGCATCAGCGCGTCGTGGTCATGGACCTGTCCGAAGACCGCAGCGAGCCCCTGGTGTTTATCAACCCTGAGTTCGAAACCCTGACCGACGAGATGGGCCAGTACCAGGAAGGCTGCCTGTCGGTGCCCGACTTCTACGAGAACGTCGACCGTCCCCAGCGCGTCAAGATCAAGGCCCTGGACCGTGACGGCAAGCCGTTCGAGATGATTGCCGAAGGCCTGCTGGCGGTGTGCATCCAACACGAGTGCGACCACCTCAACGGCAAGCTGTTTGTCGATTACCTGTCCACGCTTAAACGCGACCGGATCAAGAAGAAGCTGGAAAAGAAGCATCGCCAGCAAGCTTGATTCCCTTCTTTCAAAGGCTTGCTCCGGCAAGCCTTTTTCTTTTGTGAGACGTTTCCCATGACCGAGCCACTGCGCATCGTTTTTGCCGGCACCCCCGAATTCGCCGCCGAACACCTCAAGGCCCTGCTCGCCAGCCCTTATGAAATCGTGGCGGTCTACACCCAGCCCGATCGCCCGGCCGGTCGTGGGCAAAAACTGATGCCCAGCCCGGTCAAGCAGCTGGCACTGGAAAACAACATTGTGGTGCTGCAGCCGCCGACCCTGCGCAACGCCGATGCCCAGGCCGAACTGGCTGCGCTGAAGCCAGACCTGCTGGTGGTGGTGGCCTACGGCTTGATCCTGCCCCAGGCTGTGCTGGATATCCCGCGCCTGGGCTGCATCAACAGCCACGCCTCGCTGCTGCCTCGCTGGCGTGGCGCGGCACCGATCCAGCGTGCCGTCGAAGCCGGTGATGCGCAAAGCGGGGTGACCGTGATGCGCATGGAAGCAGGCCTGGACACCGGGCCGATGCTGCTGAAAGTCACCACCCCGATCACCGGGCAAGACACCGGCGGCAGCCTGCATGATCGCCTCGCCGAAATGGGCCCGCCGGCTGTCGTCCAGGCCATCGCAGGCCTGGCTGCCGGCACTCTGCAAGGTGAAGTTCAGGACGACAGCCTCGCCACCTACGCCCACAAATTGAACAAGGATGAAGCCCGCATCGACTGGAGCCGCCCGGCCGTTGAGCTGGAGCGTCTGGTGCGTGCCTTCAACCCGTGGCCGATCTGCCACAGCACGCTCAATGGCGAGGCCTTGAAAGTACTGGCCGCCACCCTGGCCGAAGGCAAGGGCGCCCCCGGCGAGATCATCGGCGCCAGCAAGGACGGCCTGTTGGTAGCGTGCGGTGAACAGGCGCTGTGTCTGACCCGTCTGCAATTGCCCGGCGGCAAGGCGCTGAACTTCAGCGATTTGTTCAACAGCCGCCGTGAGAAATTTGCCGTTGGCATCGTCCTCGGCCAAGCGGTGGACGCGCAATGAACCCACGTCTGGCCGCCGCCAAGGCCCTGGCCGCCGTGCTCAACGGCAAGGCTTCCCTCAATAGTTCGTTGCCGACCCAACTGGATAGAGTCGAAGACCGCGATCGCGGCTTTACTCAGGACCTGGCCTTCGGTACCGCCCGCTGGCAGCCACGTTTATCGGCGCTGGCGGCCAAGCTGCTGCAAAAGCCGTTCAAGGCGGCGGACGCCGATGTCGAGGCGCTGCTGCTGGTGGGCCTGTATCAACTGCTCTACACCCGCGTGCCGGCCCACGCGGCAATCGGCGAAACCGTCGGTTGCGCCGACAAGCTGAAAAAGCCTTGGGCCAAGGCCCTGCTCAACGCCGTGCTGCGCCGCGCCCAGCGCGAAAGCGAAGCGCTGCTGGCCGAGCTGGAACATGACCCGGTGGTGCGCACCGCCCACCCGCGCTGGCTGCAAAAATCCCTGAAGGCGTTCTGGCCCGAGCAGTGGGAAGCCATCTGCGCGGCCAACAACGCGCACCCGCCGATGATCCTGCGGGTCAATCGCCGTCATCACACCCGCGACGCTTATCTCACATTGCTTGGCGAAGCCGGTGTAGCGGCCACGGCCTGCGTCTACAGCCAGGACGGCATCGTTCTTACAGAACCGGGCGATGTACGTAACCTGCCCGGGTTCGCCGAAGGCTGGATCAGCGTGCAGGACGAAGCCGCTCAACTGGCCGCCGACCTGCTGGACCTGGCCCCGGGCCAACGCGTACTGGACGCCTGTTGCGCCCCCGGCGGCAAGACCTGCCACATCATGGAAGTGCAAGCGGACCTGGCCGGTGTCGTCGCCGTCGACCTGGAAGCCAAGCGCCTGGTGCGTGTGCGGGAAAACCTCGCCCGTCTGGGCCTCAGCGCCGAGCTGATCGCCGCCGACGGCCGCGACACCGCCACCTGGTGGGACGGCAAGCCGTTCCAGCGCATCCTGCTGGACGCACCGTGCTCCGCCACCGGCGTGATCCGCCGCCACCCGGACATCAAGCTGACCCGCCAACCCGACGACATCGCCGCCCTGGCCGTGCTGCAAGGCGAGTTGCTGGACGCGTTGTGGCCGACCCTCGAAGTAGGCGGCATCCTGCTGTACGCCACCTGCTCGACGCTGCCTACCGAAAACACTGAAGTCATCGAAGCCTTCCTTACTCGCACCAGCGGCGCACGGGAACTGGACCTCGACATCCAGGCCGGGATCAAGCAGCCTCATGGCCGCCAGTTGCTGGCCCAGGAAGGCGGCCACGACGGGTTCTATTACGCCAAGCTGATCAAGATTGCCGCCGCTCGCGGCTGAATGGTTTTAAGGGAGTGACCGGATGAAAATCATCATCCTCGGCGCAGGGCAGGTTGGCGGTACGCTGGCCGAGCATTTGGCCAGCGAAGCCAACGATATCACCGTGGTCGACACCGACGCGGAGCGCCTGCGGGATTTGGGCGACCGTTTGGACATCCGTACCGTACAAGGCCGCGCCTCGTTTCCTACAGTGCTGCGCCAGGCCGGTGCCGACGATGCCGACATGCTGGTGGCAGTCACCAATAGTGACGAGACCAACATGGTTGCCTGCCAGGTCGCCCACACCCTGTTTCACACTCCGACCAAGATCGCCCGAGTGCGTGAGGCCGCGTACCTGACCCGCGCCGGACTGTTCGACAACGACGCGATCCCGGTCGATGTGCTGATCAGCCCGGAACAGGTGGTGACCCATTACATCAAGCGCCTGATCGAACACCCGGGCGCCTTGCAGGTGATCGACTTCGCCGAAGGCAAGGCACAGCTGGTGGCGGTCAAGGCCTACTACGGCGGGCCGTTGGTGGGCCAGCAACTGCGCCAGTTGCGCGAGCACATGCCCAACGTCGAGACGCGGGTGGCGGCGATCTTCCGTCGCGACCGGCCGATCCTGCCCCAGGGCGATACGGTGATCGAGGCTGACGACGAGGTGTTTTTCATCGCCGCCAAAGCGAACATTCGCGCGGTGATGAGCGAAATGCGCCGTCTGGATGAGACCTATAAACGCATCGTCATCGCCGGCGGCGGGCAGATCGGTGAGCGCTTGGCCGAGGCCATCGAAAGCCGCTACCAGGTGAAGATCATCGAGATGAATCCGGCACGCTGCCGGTATTTGTCCGACACCCTCGACAGCACCGTGGTCCTGCAGGGCAGCGCCTCGGATCGTGATCTGCTGCTGGAAGAAAACATCGCCGACGCCGATATCTTCCTGGCCCTGACCAACGATGACGAAGCCAACATCATGTCGTCGTTGCTGGCCAAGCGGCTGGGGGCGAAGAAGGTGATGACCATCATCAACAACCCGGCCTACGTCGACCTGATCCAGGGCGGCGATATCGACATCGCCATCAGCCCGCAACTGGCGACCATCGGCACCTTGCTAGCCCACGTGCGGCGCGGCGATATCGTCAGTGTGCACTCGTTGCGCCGGGGTGCGGCGGAAGCCATCGAGGCGATTGCCCACGGTGATTCAAAATCGAGCAAGGTGATTGGCAAGGCGATCCGCGATATCGGCCTGCCGCCGGGCACCACCATCGGCGCAATCATTCGCGATGAAGAAGTGATCATCGCCCACGACGACACGGTGATCGCCACGGGCGACCACGTGATTCTGTTCCTTGTGGATAAAAAACATATCCGCGATGTGGAGAAGCTGTTCCACGTGGGCCTGAGCTTTTTCTGATCAAACGGAGTGACCGACATGCTCGAATCCCTGGAAAAAATGCTCGCCAAGGGCGTGGATAACTCACTGCTGCGGTTTGGTTTGGGCAAGGGTTATCTTGATCTGAAGGACAACGCCAAGGCGGCCGAGCATTTGCAGAAATGCGTCGAGTTCGATCCGAAGTATTCGGCGGCGTGGAAGCTGTTGGGCAAGGCGCAGCTGGGGCAGGGTGATAACGCTGCAGCGCGGTTAGCTTGGGAGAAGGGTATTGAAGCGGCCCTGGCACATGGCGACAAGCAGGCCGAAAAGGAAATGACCGTATTCCTGAAGAAACTCGACCGCCAGGCTTAAGCAGAACCCAATGTGGGAGCGGGCTTGCTCGCGAAGGCGTCGTGTCAGTCACCGAATTTGTGTCTGATACACCGCCTTCGCGAGCAAGCCCGCTCCCACATTTTGTTTTGTGCCAACCTTGAGTCAGCCGTACATCAATACCACCGCGCCTCACCCGGCGGGCGTTTCTTGAAGCGTTTCATGCTCCACATGTACTGGCTCGGGTAAGCCCCCACATAGCGCTCCACCACCTTGCTCATCGCCGCACACGAAGTGGCTGTATCGGTGCTGTACATGTCTTCCGGCGCCGCTTCCAGGATCACTTTGTAGCCCGAGCCATCCGGCAGCCGCAGGGCATGCAGGAACACCCCGACCGCCTTGTGCCCCGCCAGCATGTTCGGCACGAACTTGCTGGTCAGCGCCTGGGTGGCGAAGAACGGCACGAAGATCCCGGCCGATTCCGCCGGCTCCGGATCCGCAGGAATCCCCACCTGGCCGCCTTTGCGCACTTCCTTGATGACGCTGAGGATGCCTTCCTTGGTGGACGCCGCCACGCGGTTACCCAGTTGCACCCGCTGTTTGCGCAGCAAGTCATCCACCGCCTTGAGCTTCGGCGGGCGGTAGAAAATGATCGGTTTGCACTGGCTGCAATAGAAGTGGTTCAACACTTCCCAGTTGCCCAGGTGGCTGGTGATACCGACCACGCCTTTGCCCGAGGCCAGGGCTTCGTGCAGCACTTCCAGGCCTTCGACCTCGCGCACCAGGTCGATGGAACGCTGGGCCGGCCAGATCCAGGCGCAGGCGCTTTCGGTCAGGGACTTGCCGATGTCCATCAGGCTGCGTCCAACGAGACGCTCGCGCTCGGCCGGATCCATGTCCGGGAAGCATTTGGACAGGTTGATCCGCACCGTCTCGCGGGAACGGTTGGGGGTTTTCCACATGATCCAGCCAATTGCCGAACCGACCGCTTGCACCGCGCGCCAGGGCAGCAGGGCAAACAACCGAAGAGCGCCTACCAGCAAGGCGCCTTTAAACTTTTCCACAGGTCACTCCTGATCGTGTGTGGTGCGCAAAACCGCCATTCTAACCGGCGTTGGCGAGGTCCGCGTAACGGTCGCAGTCCTGAGTGTGGTCCATGACCATGCCCGAGGCCTGCATGAACGCGTAGCAGATGGTCGGCCCGACGAAGGTGAAGCCGGCTTTTTTCAAGGCTTTGCTCATGGCCTCAGCCTCCGGCGTAATGGCCGGGACCTGGCTGCGGTCCTTGAAATGATTGACCTTGGGCACGCCGCCCACAAACGACCACAGAAACTCCACGGGGTCCTGCAGCGCCAGCCAGGCGGCGGCATTGCGCCGGGTGGCATTGAGTTTCAGGCGGTTACGCACGATGCCCGGATCGAGCATCAGCGCTTCGATCTCGGCATCGCTCAGTTGGGCCAGACGCTGCGCATCAAAGCCGAACAAGACCTTTCGATAATGCTCGCGTTTGCGTAAAACGGTGATCCAGGACAGGCCCGCCTGGAACCCTTCGAGCAAAAGCAACTCGAACAGTCCCTGCGCATCGCGCAGCGGCGTTCCCCACTCCTGATCGTGATAAGCCATGTACAGCGGATCTTCAGAACACCAAAAGCAGCGTGGCATAAGGCTCCAGGGGATGGTGGCGCGGCCGAATCGGGTATACTCCCGCTCTTTAAATCGCAGCCCAAGTAACAGGTGAATTTCGTGAGCCAGCCTACGCCAGCCGTGCGTACCTTCCAAGACTTGATCCTCGCCCTCCAGCAATACTGGGCCGAGCAAGGTTGTGTGGTACTTCAGCCCTACGATATGGAAGTAGGCGCCGGCACTTTCCACACCGCTACCTTCCTGCGGGCCATCGGCCCGGAAACCTGGAACGCCGCTTATGTGCAGCCCAGTCGTCGCCCGACTGACGGCCGCTACGGCGAAAACCCGAACCGCCTGCAGCACTACTACCAGTTCCAGGTGGTTCTGAAGCCAAACCCGGACAACTTCCAGGAGCTGTACCTGGGCTCGTTGAAACATGTCGGCCTGGACCCGCTGGTCCACGACATCCGTTTCGTCGAAGACAACTGGGAATCGCCAACCCTGGGCGCCTGGGGCCTGGGCTGGGAAGTCTGGCTCAACGGCATGGAAGTGACACAGTTCACTTACTTCCAGCAAGCCGGCGGCATCGAGTGCTACCCGGTGACCGGCGAGATCACCTACGGTCTCGAGCGCCTGGCCATGTACCTGCAAGGCGTGGACTCGGTCTACGACCTGGTGTGGGCTGACGGCCCGTTCGGCAAGGTGACCTACGGCGACGTGTTCCACCAGAACGAAGTGGAGCAGTCGACCTACAACTTCGAACACGCGAACGTCGAGAAGCTGTTCGAACTGTTCGACTTCTATGAAAGCGAAGCCAAGCGCCTGATCGAACTGGATCAGCCGCTGCCGTTGCCAAGCTATGAAATGGTTCTGAAGGCATCCCACACCTTCAACCTGCTGGACGCCCGTCGTGCCATCTCGGTAACTGCGCGCCAGCAATACATCCTGCGTGTACGCACCCTGGCGCGTTCCGTCGCCCAAGCCTACCTGTTGGCTCGCGCCAAGCTGGGCTTCCCGATGGCCACCCCGGACCTGCGTGATGAAGTGTTGGCTAAGCTGGAGGCTGCACAATGAGTGCTCAAGATTTCCTGGTTGAACTGGGCACCGAAGAGCTGCCACCCAAGGCACTGAATACCCTGGCCGACGCATTCCTGGCCGGTATCGAAAAAGGCCTGCAAACCGCTGGCCTGAAGTTCGCCGCAAAAAAAGTCTACGCCGCGCCGCGCCGACTGGCTGTGTTGCTCACCGCACTGGAAACTCAGCAGCCGGACCGCAGCATCAACCTCGACGGCCCGCCACGCCAGGCCGCCTTCGATGCTGAAGGCAACCCGACTCAAGCCGCCCTTGGTTTTGCCAAGAAGTGTGGCGTCGAGCTGAGCGAAATCGACCAGAGTGGCCCGAAGCTGCGTTTCAGCCAGGTCATCACCGGCAAGCCGACCGCCAGCCTGTTGCCGACCATCGTTGAAGACTCGCTGAACGACCTGCCGATTCCCAAGCGCATGCGCTGGGGTGCCCGCAAGGAAGAGTTCGTGCGCCCGACCCAATGGCTGGTGATGCTGCTCGGTGACCAGGTCATCGACTGCACCATCCTCGCCCAGAAGGCCGGCCGTGATTCACGTGGCCACCGCTTCCACCATCCGGAAGCCGTGCGCATCACCGCGCCCGCCAACTACCTCAATGACCTGCGTGCAGCCTATGTGCTGGCGGATGCCAATGAGCGCCGCGAGCTGATCAGCAAGCGTACCGAAGAGCTGGCCCGTCTGCAGGAAGGCACCGCCATCGTGCCGCCAAGCCTGCTGGACGAAGTGACCGCTTTGGTTGAATGGCCAGTGCCGCTGGTGTGCTCGTTCGAGGAGCGTTTCCTCGACGTGCCGCAGGAAGCGCTGATCACCACCATGCAGGACAACCAGAAGTATTTCTGCCTGCTGGACGTCGACGGCAAGCTGCTGCCGCGCTTCATCACCGTGGCCAACATCGAAAGCAAGGACCCGCAGCAGATCATCGCCGGTAACGAAAAAGTCGTTCGCCCGCGCCTGACTGACGCCGAGTTCTTCTTCAAGCAAGACAAGAAGCAGAAGCTCGAAGACTTCAACCTGCGCCTGCAGAACGTGGTGTTCCAGGAAAAACTCGGCAGCGTATACGACAAGGCCGTACGGGTTTCCAAGCTGGCGGCCTACATCGCGCCACGCATTGGTGGCGATGCTGCCTGGGCTGCGCGTGCCGGCCTGCTGTCCAAGTGCGACCTGGCCACCGAGATGGTCGGCGAGTTCCCGGAGATGCAAGGTGTTGCCGGTTACTACTACGCCCTGAATGATGGCGAGCCGCAAGACGTCGCCCTCGCGCTGAACGAGCAGTACATGCCGCGCGGTGCCGGCGCCGAGCTGCCGACCACCCTCACCGGTGCGGCCGTGGCCATCGCTGACAAGCTGGATACCCTCGTCGGTATCTTCGGTATCGGCATGTTGCCTACCGGCAGCAAAGACCCGTATGCGCTGCGCCGTGCGGCCCTGGGCGTGCTGCGCATCCTGATCGACAAGAAGCTCGACCTCGACCTGACCCAGGCCGTGGTGTTTGCGGTTGGCCAGTTCGGTGCCAAGGTCAAGCAAGCGGGCCTGGCCGAGCAAGTGCTGGAGTTCGTGTTCGACCGTCTGCGTGCGCGTTACGAAGACGAAGGTGTGGACGTTTCGGTGTACCTGTCGGTACGTGCCCTGCAACCAGGTTCGGCGCTGGACTTCGACCAGCGTGTGCAGGCCGTACAGGCCTTCCGCAAGCTGCCGGAAGCCGGTGCCCTGGCCGCCGTGAACAAGCGTGTGTCGAACCTGCTGAGCAAGGCCGACAACCTCGGCAATGCCGAAGTCGACCCGGGCCTGTTTGCCGATGCCAAGGAGTTCTCGCTGAACTCGGCCATCGCCAAGGCAGAAAATGCAGTGAAGCCGCTGATCGCCGAACGCAACTACGCCGAAGCCTTGGCGCGCCTGGCCACGTTGCGTGAGCCGGTGGATGCGTTCTTCGAAGCGGTGATGATCAATGCCGAAGACGCGGGCGTGCGGAAAAACCGCTACGCCATGCTGGCGCGCCTGCGCGGCCTGTTCATCAATATCGCTGACATTTCCGTGCTGAGCTGACCATGTTGAAACTGCTGATTCTCGACCGGGACGGAGTGATCAATTACGACTCCGACGCTTACATCAAATCGGTGGCGGAATGGATTCCACTGCCCGGCTCGATCGAGGCCATCGCGCAGTTGAGCAAAGCGGGCTGGACAGTGGCCATCGCCACCAACCAGTCCGGCATCGCCCGCGGCTACTACGACATCGCCACCCTCGACGCCATGCACGCGCGCCTGCGCACGCTGGTGGCCGAGCAGGGCGGTGACGTAGGGCTGGTGGTGTATTGCCCGCACGGTCCGGATGAAGGCTGCGATTGCCGCAAGCCCAAACCGGGTATGCTTAAAACTATTGCTGAACATTACGACGTGCCGTTGGCTGGGCTATGGTTTGTCGGGGACAGCCTCGGTGACCTGGAAGCCGCCAAAGCCGTCGACTCTCAGCCAGTTTTGGTAAAAACCGGGAAAGGCGAAAAGACCCAGGCTAAAACCCTGCCGGTAGGTACTTTGATTTTTGACGATCTGGCGGCGGTTGCCGCAGAACTTATCAACAACTAGCAGCCCTTCTGACTTCCTGACCAAGGACTGTTCGGGAGCGCGCTTTTAACAGGCGGGCGTTGTCCCGCAACGGTAAATGCCGCCATGTCGATTTTGCAGGCCATCAGAACCTTCTTCTTTTACCTGCTGTTGGGCACCAGCTCTTTTCTCTGGTGCACCCTGAGCTTTTTTATCGCGCCTTTCCTGCCGTTCAAGGCGCGCTATCGTTTCATCAACGTCTTTTGGTGCAACTGCGCGCTGTGGTTGACCAAGGTGTTCCTGAACATTCGTTTCGAGATCAAGGGCGCCGAAAACGTCCCGGACCAGCCTTGTGTGATTCTGTCGAACCACCAGAGCACCTGGGAAACCTTTTTCCTGTCTGCGTATTTCTCGCCCCTGAGCCAAGTGCTCAAGCGTGAGCTGCTGTACGTGCCATTCTTCGGCTGGGCCATGGCCATGCTGCGACCGATCGCCATCGACCGCGACAACCCCAAGGCCGCACTCAAGCATGTGGCCAAGAAGGGCGATGAGCTGTTGAAGGATGGGGTTTGGGTGCTGATCTTCCCTGAAGGCACACGCGTGCCCTACGGCACTGTGGGCAAGTTCTCACGTGGCGGTACGGCCCTGGCGGTGAACGCCCGGCTGCCGGTGCTGCCGATTGCTCACAATGCCGGCAAGTTCTGGCCAAAGACCGGCTGGGCCAAGCGTGAAGGCACCATCACTGTAATCATTGGCGAGCCCATGTATGCCGAGGGCGAAGGCCCACGTGCCATTGCAGCGCTGAACGACCGTGCCCAGGCATGGAATGAAGCGCAACAAAGGGCCATGGGTTCGTTGCCGCCGGAGCCGGTTGTGGTCGACACGCCGGTGATTTGAGTTTCTGTGGATAACCTGTGTACGGTTTGTTGGCGAATTGCTCTTTTTGGCTTATAGGCTGCTGATTTACTTACATATTTCCCAAGCTCATAAAACAGCGGAAAAGGTGCATAAGTTTTTCCCGCATTAAAAAACCGGTCCTTGAGACCGGTTTTTTATGCACAGGTGAAAAGCCGCGATTCAGTCTCGCCACAATGGCAGCTGAAGGATGAAGGTCGTACCTTTATCCACCTCGCTTTCGCAGCGAATTCTCCCACCGTGACGATCCACGACGGCCTTGACCATGGTCAGCCCCAACCCCAATCCTTCACTGCCCTGAGCCGAGGCGAAGCGTCGGTATTGAGCGAAGAGTTCGGGCAAATCCTGCGGGGAGATTCCTCGCCCCTGGTCGCTGATGCGGCACTCCAACGCGTCTTCATGGCGGGTCAGGCTTAACGTAACGGTGGTGCCCGATGGGCTGTATTTCACCGCATTTTCCAACAGGTTGAATAAGGCGCGGGTCAGCAGCGATTGATCCGCCCAGACCATTTCTTCGCCGTCTTCATCCAGGTGATGGACCAGGCGAATGCCTTTCAACTGGGCGTGCACTGCGAGTTGATCAAATGCGTCGAGCACCAACATGGCGAACAGGCTGGGCTGGAATTGGTAGCCATCGGATTCGGCTTTCGCCAACTGCACGAATGATTCGGTCAGGTTCAGGGCACGGCGGACTTGTTGTTCGATCTGCGCAAATATCGGCGCGGCGGTGTCCTGAACATCCAACAGGGCCAGGATCGCCGAATGCGGCGCACGCAAGTCATGGGACAGAAAGCGCAGCAGGGTCTCCCGTTGCTGCTGGGCATCACGCTCAATGCTCAGGTCTGTGAGGCTCAGCAGCCAGCCCAGGGCCACGTCACCGTCTGCAGGCAGCAGCGGCGCCAGGTCGAGGCGCAGGCTGCGGTCAAGGGTGTCGCGGAACTCGACAATCTCCAGCGTCGACAGGGCAGGGCGAACACCGTCCTGCAGCGGTGGGTAACCTAATGCGGCTAGCTGATCCAAGAGGTTTTCGGCCACCAGTTCATTGCCGAACACATCGCGGGCAATTCGATTGGCCAGCAGGACGTTGCCCCTGGGATCGGTAATCAAGGTTGCTACAGGCAAACATTCCAGCCCATCGGCCATGAAGCGACGAGTGTCCCGGGTACGGCTGACCGCTTGTTCGAGGGCGAAGATTCGTCCCTGCAATACATCACCCTGGCTGGCGGGCGCTCGACGGCGCTCCGGGAGCACTTTGGGTTCGTTGTCCAGGCGTGCCAGTTCCCAGCCGAAGTAGGCCAGGATCACGCTCAGGCGCCGCCAGTTCCAGATCAGATAGCTGAGCAACATGCCAACCAGACTTGCTGCCGGCGACCACCAATGGCCCAGGCGCAACAGGCCCCAAGAACCCAGAAGCGCAGCCCCCATGCAACCGAGGGTCAGCCACAGTGCATAACGCGGGCGAAACAGCAGAAGGCCCAACAGCACCGCGACCATCGCGGTGGCCAGTAGCGTCGCCATCCACACGGGCAGATCGACAATACTGCGCCCTTGCAGCAAGCCATTGAGAATATTTGCCTGGATCTCCACGCCCGGGGTGGTGCCGACACTGGCCGAAAGCGGCGTGACATAACGGTCGCCCATGCCCGGTGCCGTAGCGCCAATCAGGATCAAGCGGTCGCGCAGCAACTCGGATGGCACCTCCCCGCGCAAGACACTGATATACGGCACGCTGGGAAAGCCAGCATGACTGGCAATAAAAGGAATTCGAATGGCATTTTCCCGCTGCCAGCTGGAGCTTTCCGACGGACCAGGTGCGCCCGGCATTCCGGATGGCTGGCCGCTCAGTTCAAACGCCAGCCAGGCTAACTGCGGTGTCAAATTACCGGGTGGACCTTCACGCAAATACAGGCTTCGAACGATGCCGTCGCTGTCCGCTTCCACGTTGATATGGCCGACGCTACGGGCGCAATCACGCAAGGGCAACACGGGCAGGATTTGCGCCACAGGCTGGCCGTAGCGCGGCGAGCCTTCACGAATCAAAGGCAACAGGACGTTGCCAGCGTTGCACATAGCCTCGGCCAGGCGCAGGTCATTGGCTGGCTCCCGGGCGGGCTCGCTGAAGATCACATCAAACAGGATGCCGGCAGGCTTGGCGGCGCTCAGCCGATCAAGCAGGTCGGCATGCACACGTCGGGACCACGGCCATTGGCCGAGCTCCTTCAGGCTTCGGTCGTCGATCGTTACCAGCAGGATGCGTGGATCCACCGATAAAGGCGCCAGCCGGCGGAGGCTGTCATACAGCGGGTTATTGAGGGCCAGGCCAGGGCTCAGGGACAGGAAGGCCGTGATGGGTAATAGCAACAGGCTGACCCACAGCCATTCGCGCACCAGGCCATTGAACAGCCGCTGAGCCTGAGTCGGTTGGCGCTTTTCAGCCCTGTGCCACAGCCTCACCGGCTCGCGTCCAGGGCACTACTGCACGCGGTTCGCGGGTGGGTAATAGAAAATGTCATAAACCCCGGTTTCTCCCTCAAGCCCGTGTTCATCATATGCCGACAAGCGAACGTGATAGAACGATGCTTTCAGCCCAGTGAAGCGCATTTGCGGCTTGTCGGAGAAGTTTTCCTGCTTGATGTTCAGAAACTCCTTATCGGTCGCGACCTGGGCCCGGTAGCGTTGGGCCCCGGCCAATGGCCGCAGGAACAGGGTCCAGACAGGCGCATCGCCCTTTTGGCCGTCCTGGCCGACCAACCGTGGCGCATCAAGCAGTTCCACGGGTTTTAGTTCGCCTTGTTTCTTGAACGCGAGGCCCTGCCGCGCACCAACCTTTACTTCACCAGAGACTGGACCGGTAATGGGCTTCTTCTTGATAGGGCGCGGGCTCGGTGGAGCGTCATCACGATTGACCGCCACTAGCCCGTTGAGTACTTCCACCAGCGATTGTTCGCCATCGTTACGTACACGGAAATGCGTGCCGCGTACCCCCAGAACGCCCACCGGGGTCATGATCTGGAAACGGTCATAGTCGCTGGCACGCTTGATCACGTAAGCCTCGACCTGACCTTCTTCAAGAATCACCTGGGGAATGGATTGCTCCTCGACCAGATGCAATCGGACCTGGGAGCTGGAGGGCAAGACAATCCGCGAGCCGTCCCCCAGCAACAGGCTGACAAATGCGCCCGATGAGGTTTTTACGCTTTCTTGTTCATCGATGAACATGCCTTCTTCCAGGGCCGTGGACACACCCTTGGCATCCAGTTTCCAGGCTTCACCCGTGAGGTGCTGCACCACTGCCGGAAGCGGTTGCGCGCGGCACATCCGGTTGTCGTCGATATAGGGTGCACGGGGAGGGGAAGGGCGTGCCAAGGCCGGAAGACTCACTACGCCAAGCGTAACGATCAGGCCCGAACTCAACAGCGTAGTAGCGGCAGAGCGGAATCGGCAAGGGAAAAAGGTCATGGCGCTCATCAAGATTCTAGTTCTAATGGGTCATCAGAAAGCACTTTCAGGCAGCGTCTTGCAGCGGGAAGACCTTGAGTACCGTCTACGATACTCGATGAGGTATCCAGTCGATAGCCGAAATATCTGGGAGCGTGAGATCCATTGCAGAAGATGACACGTCCCTGTGTCGGAGCACCTCCGTCGCTCCAATCCGTGTGTCATCCAGCGAGAGCGAATTTACCTACAACATAGGTGCATCGGACCGATTCGCAACATTTGTTCAGATTTGCGGGTACTTAAAATACCCAACGTTGGGTCTGCTGCTGTTCGCTGAGTTGCTGAAACGGTGAACGGGCGAAGCCCATGCCATTGCCGGGCTCACTCAAAGTCTGCCGTTCCTCGAACGGCATAGGTATCGCCGGCTTATTGGCCCCGACCGTTTCCGTGCCCAGCGTAGCAACCATCACCACCAATACCAGTCTTCCCCATACATCAACCTTCCCCAGAACGGCCATACGTCTCGAAACAGCATAAAACCAGATTGCCATTGATCCTTTTCCTGAAGGTCTCGAGCCGGTATCTTCCCAGCTTGGGTGTTGACGATTTCCAATGGCTTGCGGCCATTTGATATCAGCGTACCGAGAGATTCAGAGGGCCTGAGAATCTGGCCATAATTGTTCAGATTCGATGCCCGCATTCTTCAATAAGAAAGGACCCTGCCATGCGTGTCGCAATACTGGATGACGAACCTGCTGAACTGCGGCGGGTGGAACAGACACTGCGACAAATCCCCAGCGCTGCGGATCAGCCATGGACCCTGCACTGCTTCGAGCGTGGAGAAGACCTGCTGCGACAACTGCGCCGCGAGACCTTCGACTTGCTGATCCTTGACTGGCAACTGCCCGACCTCAGTGGCCTGGCATTGCTGCGCTGGACCCGCGAGCACATGGAAGCGCCGCCAGCCGCCATCATGCTTACCAGCCGCGATGCCGAGAGCGATATCGTCCAGGCGCTGAACAGTGGTGCCGATGATTACGTCAGCAAGCCGTTTCGTCCCAATGAGCTTAAGGCTCGGGTGAATGCCGTTCTGCGTCGCCACGGGTTGCAGAAGTCTGCAGCCAGTGAGGTGCATACCTTCAATGACCTGACCTTTGATGATGCTGAACTCACGGTGAGCAGGGCGGGAAAACCCATCAGCCTGACGGAGCGCGAATACCGCCTGGCGCGGTGCCTGTTTGAGAACCTGGCGCGGCCGCTGTCTCGAGAGTACCTGTATGAACGGTTCTGGACCCATGAGGAGATGGTGTCGTCGCGGCCGCTGGATACGCATATTTATCGGCTGCGGAATAAGCTCGGGCTGACGGCGGATCGGGGTTGGCAGTTGCTGACGATCTATGGGTACGGATATCGGTTGGAGAGTGTGACGGCGGCTTCCGAGGACTGAGATGTTCCACGTGGAGCATTTATAAAATGCTCATATCCAGCCCATAAAAAAGGCCAACGCTAAGCGTTGGCCTTTTTTGTTTTTGCGCTGCAACCTGATCAGAAGTCCAGGTTGGAAACCGCCAGGGCATTGCTCTCGATGAAGTCACGACGAGGCTCGACCGCATCACCCATCAGGGTGTTGAAGATCTGGTCCGCGCCAATGGCGTCTTCGATGGTCACGCGCAGCATGCGACGCTGGGCTGGGTCCATGGTGGTTTCCCACAGCTGATCCGGGTTCATTTCGCCCAGACCTTTGTATCGCTGAATGGTATGGCGCTTGGTGCTTTCCGCCATCAACCAGTCCAGGGCTTCCTTGAACTCTTTGACCGCTTTCTTGCGCTCGCCACGCTGAATGTAAGCACCGTCGTCCAGCAGGGTGCTCAGTTGCGCGCCGAGGGTAACAACCGTCTTGTAGTCGTTGCTGCCGAAGAAGTCGCGGTTGAAGGTGACGTAGTTCGACAGGCCGTGGGAGATCAGTTCGACCTCTGGCAGCCAGACGTTACGTTCACGGTCTTCACGCAGGCTGGCTTTGTAGACCAGGCCGGATTTTTCAACGGTACGCAGGCGGACTTCGTACTGGGCCAACCAAGCCTGCATGTGGGCATGATCACCCAACTGTTCCAGGCTGACGGATGGCAGGTAGATGAAGTGCTCGGTCAGCTCCTGAGGGTACAGGCGCGACAAACGCTTGAGGGTCTTCATCACCATGCGGAAGTCGTTTACCAGGCGCTCCAACGCTTCACCGGAGATGCCCGGGGCTTCGTCGTTCAAGTGCAGGCTCGCATCTTCCAGGGCCGACTGCGTCATGTACTCTTCCATGGCGTCGTCGTCTTTGATGTATTGCTCTTGCTTGCCTTTTTTCACTTTGTACAACGGCGGCTGGGCGATGTAGATGTAGCCACGCTCGATCAACTCCGGCAACTGACGGAAGAAGAACGTCAGCAGCAGGGTGCGGATGTGCGAACCGTCAACGTCAGCATCGGTCATGATGATGATGTTGTGGTAGCGCAGCTTGTCGATGTTGTACTCATCGCGGCCGATGCCACAGCCCAGGGCGGTGATCAAGGTGCCGACTTCCTGCGAGGAAATCATCTTGTCGAAACGCGCCTTCTCGACGTTGAGGATCTTACCCTTCAACGGCAGGATGGCCTGGGTGCGACGGTTGCGACCCTGCTTGGCGGAACCGCCAGCAGAGTCACCTTCCACCAGGTACAGTTCGGAGAGGGCAGGGTCTTTCTCCTGGCAGTCAGCCAGTTTGCCCGGCAGGCCGGCGATATCCAGCGCACCTTTACGACGCGTCATCTCACGGGCTTTACGCGCCGCTTCACGAGCCCGTGCTGCGTCGATCATCTTGCCGACAACCAGCTTGGCTTCGTTCGGGTTTTCCAGCAGGAAGTCGGAGAAGTACTTGCCCATTTCCTGTTCGACCGCTGTCTTCACTTCGGAGGACACCAGCTTGTCTTTGGTCTGGGAGCTGAACTTCGGATCCGGAACCTTGACCGAGATAATGGCGGTCAGGCCTTCGCGGGCATCGTCACCGGTGGTGGCGACTTTGTGTTTCTTCGCCAAGCCTTCCGCTTCGATGTAGGTGTTCAGGTTACGCGTCAGTGCAGAACGGAAACCCACCAGGTGAGTACCGCCATCGCGCTGAGGAATGTTGTTGGTGAAGCACAACAGGTTCTCGTTGAAGCTGTCGTTCCACTGCAGGGCGATTTCTACGCCGATGCCGTCTTCACGCTGGATGTTGAAGTGGAACACCTGATTGACCGCGGTCTTGTTGGTGTTCAGGTATTCAACGAACGCACGCAGACCGCCTTCGTACTTGAACAGCTCTTCCTTGCCGCTGCGTTCGTCCTTGAGGACGATACCCACACCGGAGTTCAGGAAAGACAGTTCACGAATCCGCTTGGCCAGAATGTCCCAGCTGAAGTGGATGTTCTTGAAGGTTTCAGCCGAAGGCTTGAAGTGAATCTGCGTACCAGTGCTTTCGCTGTCACCGACGATTTTCATCGGTTCCTGTGGAACACCATGAACGTAAGTCTGTTCCCAGATCTTGCCGCTACGACGTACAGTCAGGATCAGCTCTTCAGAAAGGGCGTTTACTACCGAAACACCTACACCGTGCAAACCGCCGGATACTTTATAGGAGTTATCGTCGAACTTACCGCCGGCGTGGAGCACG
Organism: Pseudomonas sp. B6001; assembly: GCF_013386015.1. Taxonomy (NCBI): domain Bacteria; kingdom Pseudomonadati; phylum Pseudomonadota; class Gammaproteobacteria; order Pseudomonadales; family Pseudomonadaceae; genus Pseudomonas; species Pseudomonas sp. B6001. The sequence goes on along the minus strand of NZ_JACAOX010000002.1, from coordinate 654,909 downwards.
GTCATGATGACCTCTGCCGCCGAAACGCCTTCTTCTTTATGCACATCTACCGGAATGCCGCGACCGTTGTCGCGTACGGTGATGGATTCGTCCGGGTGGATGATGATGCTGATGTCGTCGCAGTGACCGGCCAAAGCTTCGTCGATCGAGTTATCGACCACCTCGAACACCATGTGGTGCAGACCGCTGCCATCATCGGTATCACCGATGTACATACCGGGACGTTTGCGTACGGCATCCAAACCTTTAAGCACTTTAATGCTGGTCGAGTCGTACGTATTCGTATTTTCTTCGCTCATGCCTTCACTCCCGATGGTCGTGGGTCTGGGTGATACGGCCTTGTTCCACGTGGAACAAAGCGACTGGCGTTTCCGTCTGCCAGCCTTCCCTCAATAATTCGTGGTCTACACAGGTGATAAACACCTGGCAGCGTAAGTCTTCCAACAAGCGGCATAACGCGCGGCGGTGCTGCTCGTCCAGTTCGGACGGCAAGTCATCCACCAGATAAATACATTGCCCGCGCCGGGCCTGGCTAACCAGATGCCCCTGGGCGATACGCAAAGCGCAGACCACCAACTTCTGCTGACCGCGGGACAAGATATCCGCAGCATTATGTGCGCCCAATCTAAGGCGCAAATCAGCCCGTTGTGGTCCGGCCTGGGTGTGACCAATTTGCTGATCCCGTTGCAAGGACGTCGCGAGCACTGCACTCAGTTCCCGGTCTTTGTCCCAACCACGGTAGTAGCTCAACGTCAGCCCCTCGAGTTCAAGTAACTCGCTCAAGGTCTGCTCAAAGACTGGTTTCAAGGCTTTGATATAGGCGCGGCGGTATTCATCTATTTCAGCGCTGGCCAGGCACAGTTCCCGGTCCCAAGCAGCTTGTGAAGCGGCGTCAAGTGTACCATGCCGCAGCCATGAGTTCCGCTGCCGCAGGGCCTTCTGCAGGCGCTGCCAAGTGGCCATGAAACGCGGTTCCACGTGGAACACTCCCCAATCGAGGAATTGCCTGCGGATTTTTGGCGCGCCTTCCAGCAAGCGGAAGCTGTCCGGGTTGATCAGTTGCAGTGGCAGGATTTCTGCCAGCTGCGCAGCACTACGAGCATTCTGCCCATCGATGCGGATTTGAAACTCCCCCTGACGATCACGAGAAATTCCCAGGCTGCTATGACCGCCTTCGGCCAATTCGACTTGGCCAAATACTGTGCACGCCAGTTGCTCGTACTGAATCACCGGCAACAAGCGGGCACTGCGAAAGGAACGAGCGAGCCCCAGCAGGTGAATGGCTTCCAGCACGCTGGTTTTGCCACTGCCGTTGGCGCCGTGGAGGATATTGATGCGGGGGGAGGGGGAGAAGGTCACCGGGTGCAAATTGCGCACCGCGGTGACCGAGACGCGACTGAGGGACATCTAGCTTCTGCTGAACATGATTACAGGCGCATCGGCATGACAACGTAAGCCGAGTCATCGTTGTCGGATTCTTGTACCAGGGCGCTGCTGTTGGAGTCAGACAGAATCAGGCGAACCTGTTCAGTGGTCATCACGCCCAGCACGTCCAACAGGTAGCTGACGTTGAAGCCGATTTCCAGGTTGCCGCCGTTGTAGTCGACGCCCACTTCTTCTTCCGCTTCTTCCTGCTCAGGGTTATTCGCCTGGATTTTCAGTTGGCCGTTGGCCAATTGCAGGCGGATACCACGGTATTTCTCGTTGGAAAGAATAGCGGTACGGCTGAACGCTTCACGCAGGGCCTGACGATCACCGATCACCAGCTTGTCGCCGCCTTTAGGCAGAACGCGCTCGTAATCCGGGAACTTGCCGTCAACCAGCTTGGAAGTGAAGGTGAACTCGCCAGTGGTCGCGCGGATGTGGTGCTGGCCCAGCACGATACTGACATTGCCATCCGGCTCAGTCAGCAGGCGCGCGAGCTCCAGAATACCTTTACGCGGCACGATCACCTGGTGGCGATCCGGCTGACCGATATCGGCTTTCATCGAGCACATGGCCAGTCGGTGACCGTCGGTGGCTACGGCGCGGATGATGCCTTCGGAGACTTCCAGCAGCATGCCGTTAAGGTAATAACGCACGTCCTGCTGGGCCATGGCGAAACTGGTGCGCTCGATCAAACGGCGCAGTCGGCTTTGTTCCAGGCTGCAGGTCAGCGAGCCTGGGCCTTCCTCCACGGTCGGGAAGTCGTTGGCCGGCAAGGTCGACAGGGTGAAACGGCTGCGACCGGCCTTGACCACCAGCTTTTGCTCATCAACCTTGATGTCGATCAGCGCGTCGTTGGGCAGGCTTTTGCAGATGTCCATCAGCTTGCGCGCCGGCACGGTGATCTCGCCGGGTTCGGCGGGCTCTTCGAGCTGGACGCGACCGACCAGCTCGACTTCCAGGTCGGTACCGGTCAAGGACAATTGCTGGCCTTCGACAACCAGCAATACGTTGGAAAGCACCGGCAAGGTCTGTCGGCGCTCGACGACGCCTGCGACCAGTTGCAGGGGTTTCAACAGGGCTTCGCGTTGAATGGTGAAATGCATGGTCTAGTCCCTTGCCTTAATAAGCTGCGCTGGTGTTCATCAAGTAGTCAGTGTACGCAGCAGGTTCTTGTAGTCCTCGCGAATATCCGCGTCGGATTCCTTAAGTTCGTTGATCTTGCGGCACGCGTGCAAGACCGTGGTGTGGTCGCGACCGCCAAACACATCACCAATTTCCGGCAGGCTGTGGTTGGTCAGCTCTTTGGAGAGCGCCATCGCTACCTGGCGGGGACGTGCTACCGAGCGCGAACGGCGCTTGGACAGCAGGTCGGAAATCTTGATCTTGTAATACTCGGCCACGGTGCGCTGGATGTTATCCACACTCACCAGCTTGTCTTGCAACGCCAGCAGGTCTTTCAGGGATTCGCGAATCAGCTCGATGGTGATGTCACGACCCATGAAGTGCGAGTGAGCGATGACCCGCTTGAGTGCGCCTTCCAGTTCACGCACGTTGGAGCGAATGCGCTGGGCGATAAAGAACGCGGCGTCGTGCGGCAGGTCGACTTTGGCCTGGTCGGCCTTTTTCATCAGGATCGCGACGCGGGTTTCAAGCTCCGGCGGTTCTACCGCTACGGTCAGGCCCCAGCCGAAGCGCGACTTCAGGCGCTCTTCCAGGCCTTCGATTTCCTTCGGATAACGGTCACTGGTCAGGATGACCTGCTGGCCACCTTCGAGCAACGCGTTGAACGTGTGGAAAAACTCTTCCTGGGAACGTTCCTTGCGGGCGAAGAATTGAATGTCATCGATCAGCAAGGCATCAACGGAACGGTAGAACCGCTTGAACTCGTTGATGGCGTTGAGCTGCAACGCCTTGACCATATCGGCCACGAAGCGCTCCGAATGCAGGTACACGACCTTGGCATTCGGGTTCTTCTTTAATAGGTGGTTACCCACGGCGTGCATCAAGTGAGTTTTACCCAAGCCAACGCCACCATAAAGGAAGAGCGGGTTGTAACCATGCTTGGGGTTGTCGGCGACCTGCCAGGCAGCCGCGCGGGCCAGCTGGTTGGATTTACCTTCGACAAAGTTCTCAAAGGTGAACGTGCGGTTCAGATAGCTGGTGTGCTTGAGCGCACCCTCTACCTGGACGGTGCGCTGTTCGGCACGAACCGGGGCCTGTTGTGAGCTGGCGCCGGCCATTGGGTCAAAGCTGTCGCGGGACGGCTCTTCATTCATAGGCGCGTTTTTCTGCGACGAGGATTTCGAAGGCGTCTGGGCGACCGGGGCTGGCGAGTTATTAACAGGTGCCGCAGCGGCCTGAGCCTGGGAGGCACTGGCAGCCAACGGTGCATTCGGCGCAGCACGAGGTGCCGAGCTACGTTTGCTGCCTATTAATAAGGAGAGCACCGGAGCAAGCCCGTTGCCGTGTTCGTCGAGCAATTCGAGAACGCGGCTCAGGTATTTCTCGTTGACCCAGTCGAGAACAAAACGATTGGGTGCGTAGACACGCAACTCGTCGCCTTCGGCTTCGACCTGTAGCGGACGGATCCAGGTGTTGAATTGCTGGGCAGGCAGCTCATCGCGCAAAAGCTCCACGCACTGCTGCCAAAGTTCCACTGACACGGATATCCCCTAAGTTGAAAGCCGGTGAGGCAAAAACAGCCGCCATTGTAGCGGCCAGCCGCCCACTTATCCACATGTAGGTTGCTCACAGGGCGCCAAGAATCAATGCCTTAACCGTAAAAAAGGCGACAAATGGTCTGTGCATAAGCTCTGTGGATAAGCGCCCCTAAGCTCGTTGTACAAGTGGGGTCGAAAGTCTGTGGGTAACTGGCCTGTGGATAACTAGCCATTCCACACACAGCTTATCCGATAGCGCAGCACAGGCAGAGCACCGTTTCTCCCCCGTGTTGTCATTCTCTGTACAGCCCGTAGAATATGGCCTAAAGGCAGTTATCCACAGAAGATGGGGTGCCTAGCTTTTATAAGCTTTACAGAAAAGCTTTAAATAACTTCCTTCTTTATTTTTATATCTATGGCATTGCTCGTGAAAGGCGAATCGCCCGGATTCGGTCCGCAGGCCTCCAGATATCTAATTAAAGGAAAAGCTGGTTGGAAATTGACCTAGAGGCTTGCTTTCTCTAGAATCGCCGGTCTCTTAAAACGGGGGCCATTCCGGCCCGTTGTGGACGAACCAGGTAACACGCCATGAAACGTACTTTCCAACCAAGCACCATCAAACGCGCCCGTACTCACGGCTTCCGTGCTCGCATGGCCACCAAGAACGGCCGTGCTGTCCTGTCGCGTCGCCGCGCCAAAGGTCGTGCGCGTCTGGCAGTTTGATAATCCGGTACTGGTGGTGAGTCAGGACTTCAGTCGGGAAAAGCGTCTGCTAACCCCCCGGCATTTCAAGGCAGTCTTTGACTCCCCCACCGGCAAGGTTCCGGGGAAAAATCTCCTGCTCCTTGCGCGTAACAACGATCTGGATCACCCCCGTCTCGGGTTGGTGATCGGCAAGAAGAGCGTAAAGCTCTCCGTTGAGCGCAATCGCCTCAAGCGTCTGATGCGCGAATCGTTTCGCCTCCACCAGGAAACTCTGGTTGGTTGGGATATTGTTATCGTCGCGCGCAAAGGCTTGGGGGACGTAGAAAACCCCGAATTGATTCAGCATTTCGGCAAGCTCTGGAAACGTTTGGCTCGTACCAACAAGCCAGCACCAGCTGTCAGCACCGAAACTGTAGGGGTAGACAGTACTGATGCGTAAACTGGCCCTCGTTCCGATCCAGTTTTACCGCTATGCCATTAGTCCCCTGATGGCAAACCACTGTCGTTTCTACCCCAGTTGTTCCTGCTACGCGTTGGAAGCCATAGAAAATCATGGCCTTCTGCGCGGTGGCTGGCTGACCTTTCGTCGTTTAGGTCGCTGTCATCCGTGGAATCCCGGTGGTTATGACCCGGTTCCGCCTATCCCTACCTCCCGTTCTTCTTCGATGGCCGAGTAATCATGGATATTAAACGCACGATCCTGATCGTCGCCCTGGCAATCGTGTCCTACTCTATGGTTCTTAAGTGGAACCAGGATTATGGCCAAGCTGCCCTGCCGACTCAGAATGTTGCTACCAATCAGTCGGCGCCGGCTATTCCGGATACGCCACTGGGTAACAATGCTGCCGCCAGTGCCGATGTACCCAGCGCGAATGCCGATACCAGTACCCCGGTAGAAACCCCGGTCGTCACCAATAAAGACCTCATCCATGTAAAAACGGATGTACTGGACCTGGCAATCGACCCACAGGGTGGTGATATCGCCCAGCTCAAGCTGCCGCTGTATCCACGTCGCCAAGACCATCCGGATGTTCCGTTCCAGCTGTTCGATAACGGTGGCGAACGTGTATATCTGGCGCAAAGTGGCCTGACCGGTACTGACGGTCCGGATGCTCGTGCTACCGGTCGTCCGGTTTATTCGACCGAACAGAAGACTTATCAACTGGCCGATGGCCAGAACCAGTTGAACGTCGACCTGAAATTCAGTCACGACGGCGTCAACTACATCAAGCGTTTCAGCTTCACCCGCGGTTTGTACGATCTGAAAGTCACTTACCTGATCGACAACGAAAGCGCGAAGCCGTGGACGGGCAACCTGTTTGCCCAGCTCAAGCGTGACAACAGCGCCGATCCTTCTTCCAGCACCGCCACCGGCACCGCGACGTACCTGGGCGCAGCCCTGTGGACAAGTAGCGAGCCGTACAAAAAAGTGTCGATGAAAGATATCGACAAGGGCGCGCTGAAAGAAACCGTTCAAGGTGGCTGGGTTGCCTGGTTGCAACACTACTTCGTGACCGCATGGATCCCGAACAAAGGTGATGCCAACCTGGTTCAAACCCGCAAAGACAGCCAAGGCAACTACATCATTGGCTTTACTGGCCCGACGTTGACCGTCGCTCCGGGTGCCAAGGCTGAAGCCAGCGCCACGTTGTACGCCGGTCCGAAGAGCCAGGCAGTCCTCAAAGAGTTATCCCCAGGTCTGGAACTGACTGTGGATTACGGCATTCTGTGGTTCATTGCCCAGCCGATTTTCTGGCTGCTGCAACATATCCACAGCATTGTGGGTAACTGGGGCTTCTCGATTATCCTGCTGACCATGCTGATCAAGGGGATCTTCTTCCCACTGTCGGCCGCCAGCTACAAGTCGATGGCGCGTATGCGTGCCGTGGCCCCGAAACTGGCTGCGCTGAAAGAACAACATGGCGATGACCGGCAGAAAATGTCCCAGGCCATGATGGAGCTGTACAAGAAAGAGAAGATCAACCCGTTGGGTGGATGCTTGCCGATTCTGGTGCAGATGCCGGTATTCCTGTCGCTGTACTGGGTGCTCCTGGAAAGCGTGGAAATGCGCCAGGCTCCGTTCATGTTGTGGATAACTGACCTGTCGATCAAAGACCCGTTCTTTATCCTGCCGATCATCATGGGCGCGACCATGTTCATCCAGCAGCGCCTGAACCCGACTCCGCCGGACCCGATGCAGGCCAAGGTAATGAAAATGATGCCAATCATCTTCACCTTCTTCTTCCTGTGGTTCCCGGCTGGTCTGGTGCTGTACTGGGTGGTCAACAACTGCCTGTCGATCTCCCAACAGTGGTACATCACACGTAAAATCGAAGCGGCTACCAAAAAAGCCGAGGCGTAATTTACTCTGTGGATAACACCACTCAAGACGCCCCCTAGTGGGGCGTTTTGCTTTCTGTCACTTTTATCCGGGTACCCGCCATGAGCGCTCCTCGTGAAACCATCGCCGCTGTCGCCACCGCTCAAGGTCGTGGTGGTGTCGGTATCGTTCGTATTTCCGGGCCGCTCGCCAGCGTGGCGGCCCAGGCCATCAGCGGGCGGGAACTGAAGCCGAGGTATGCGCATTACGGGCCGTTTTTAGGTGCTGATGAAGAAGTGCTGGATGAAGGTATCGCCCTTTATTTCCCGGGGCCGAACTCCTTTACCGGCGAAGACGTCCTGGAGCTGCAAGGCCACGGCGGCCCGATCGTTCTGGACATGCTGCTGCAGCGTTGCCTGCAGTTGGGTTGCCGCCTGGCACGTCCGGGTGAATTCAGCGAACGCGCGTTCCTCAACGACAAACTCGACCTGGCCCAGGCCGAGGCGATTGCCGACCTGATCGAAGCCAGCTCTGCACAAGCTGCGCGCAATGCGTTGCGCTCGTTGCAGGGCGCGTTTTCCCTGCGTGTGCATAACCTCACCGAGCAATTGATCAGCTTGCGCATCTACGTGGAGGCCGCGATTGATTTCCCGGAGGAAGAAATCGACTTCCTTGCCGATGGCCATGTCCTGGCGATGCTGGATAAGGTTCGCGATGAGTTATCCACAGTGCTGCGCGAAGCCGGGCAAGGTGCCTTGCTGCGTGACGGTATGACCGTGGTGATTGCCGGCCGTCCCAACGCCGGCAAGTCGAGCCTGCTCAATGCCCTGGCCGGGCGAGAGGCCGCGATCGTCACCGAGATCGCCGGCACCACGCGGGATATCCTGCGCGAACATATCCACATCGATGGCATGCCCCTGCATGTGGTGGACACCGCTGGACTGCGTGACACCGATGACCAGGTGGAAAAGATCGGGGTGGAACGCGCGTTGAAGGCCATCACGGAAGCTGACCGCGTGTTGCTGGTGGTGGATGCCACCGCGCCAGAGGCTGCAGACCCGTTCGCACTGTGGCCGGAATTCCTCGAACAACGGCCGGACCCGGCCAAGGTCACGCTGATTCGCAACAAGGCTGACCTGACGGGCGAGGCAATTGCCCTGGAAGTCAGTGAAGATGGCCACGTGACAATCAGCTTGAGTGCCAAGGCTGCAGGAGAAGGGCTGGAACTGCTGCGCGATCATCTGAAAGCGTGCATGGGCTACGAGCAGACTTCGGAAAGCAGCTTCAGCGCTCGTCGCAGGCACCTGGAGGCACTGCGGCATGCCAGCGCCGCCCTCGAGCATGGCCGTGCGCAACTGACGCTGGCAGGAGCCGGTGAGCTGCTGGCTGAGGATTTACGCCAGGCGCAGCAGCTGTTGGGTGAGATCACCGGCGCATTCAGCTCCGATGATTTGTTGGGGCGGATCTTTTCAAGCTTCTGTATCGGGAAATAGGCGGTTATCCACAGCTGGCTGGTTACCAGTTGTAGGAAACAGTTCCGAGTAGCGTCCGGCTTTCACCCCAGTAGCAGCGGCCCGCATCGTTGCAGCCGGACACATACTCCTTGTCGAACAGGTTCTTCGCGTTCACGTCTACCGACCAGTGCTGGTCAATCTGGTAACCAATGGCGGCATCCACCAACGTCACGCTTCCAGCATCCAGCTTCCCGTATAGAGAAGGCGCGGTGTAAGCGAAAGTGCTGTCGAAGTAGCGCACGCCGCCACCGACGGACAAGCCCTTGAGCTGGCCATCAAGAAAGCGGTATTTGCCCCAGACCGAAGCCTGATTACGCGGAACACCGGTCATCTGGTGACCTTCCACGAGCGACGTTGCCGAATCCTTGGTAATCCGAGCATCGGTGTAGGTGTAGGCCGCAGTCACGTTCAAATTAGGTGTGAGGTTGCTGTTGACCTCCACTTCCACACCCTTGGCCCGGCTTTCGCCGACCTGGCGGTAGGTATTGGTCGTGGCGTCGAGGTACGTGTCGTCCTGCTTGCGCAAGTCATAGACCGACAACGTCATCGCCGTGTCCCAGCCGATCGGCTCGTACTTGAGGCCTACTTCGTATTGACTGCTGGTGATCGGGTCCAGCGGTGTGCCGGCATTGGAGATCTGCTGTACCGGAACGAACGCGGTCGAGTAGCTGACATATGGCGTCAGGCCATTGTCGAACTGGTACATGATCCCGCCCTGATAGGTGAACTTGCGGTCTTCAGAGCTGATGTTGCCGGCCTTGGCCACCTTGTCGCGAAAATCACTGTCGACCCAGTCCTGCCGCCCGCCGAGCAAGAATAACCAGTGGTCATACTTGCTCTGAAGCTGTGCATAAACACCTTTCATCTGCTGTTCGAGCAACGTGTTTTGCACCGCGAGAGGCGTCAATGGATCCCTCAGGTACACCGGGTTATACACATTGATCGTGCCTGCAAATCCGGCATTCCAATCCTGGCTGAACGAGGTACGGTCATAGCTGGCACCGAACAGCACGGTATTTTCCAGCCCGCCTACCTGGAATTTGCCTTCCAACTGGTTATCCAGCGAGTAGACCATCGATTTGTTGTAGCGGTCGTAGGCATTCATGTTCAGCTGTGTGCCGAACCCCGCATTATTCAGGTTGCCTGGCCAGGTTTCATGGCGGGTGATTCGCGACTGCATGTAGCGCGAGTTCTGCCGAAACTGCCAGTCATCGTTGAAGCTGTGGCTGAACTCGTAGCCGGTGCTCCAGGTTTCCCGTTCGAAGGTGTTCCAATCCGGGTCACCGAGCATGGTGTGCTTGGAGAGCTTTCCGTTGGGGTTGGTCAGTAACGTGCCTGCTGCAGGTAGGCCAAGTTCAAGATTGGTGTGGTCTTTCTGGTAGTTGGCCAGCAGCGTCAGGGTGTTGTAGTCGTCGAAATTGAGGGTCAGGGACGGTGCGATATACAGACGGTCATCGGGAACGTGATCGGTCTGGGTGTCGGACTTCCTGCCGAGCATCACCACCCGTCCAAGGATATTGCCGCTGTCGTCCAAGGGACCGGAGATATCCACACCCACCTGGCGCCGGTTATTAGAACCGTAGGTCAGCTGAACTTCGCCTTGTGGTGTAGCTGTCGGGTGTTTACTCACCAGGTTGACCAGGCCACCGGGTGCGTTTTCGCCGTAGAGCAGGGAAGAAGGGCCACGGAATATCTCCACCCGTTCCAGGCCATAAGGTTCGCTGGTGGTGTCATACCGGTTGCCTTGGACTCGCAAGCCATCGCGCAGCAGGCCGTAGCCATAATCCGTGGCGTTGAAACCGCGAATGAAGAACAAGTCACCGGCCAGCCCGTCGCCCGCAGCGAAGGGAGGGGCAAAGATTCCCGGCACATAGCCCAGCACTTCTGTGAGCGTCTGGGATTTTTGATCCTTGATGCGCTGGCCGGTCACCACCGACACCGAGCGCGGGGTTTCCGACAATGGTGTGCTGGTCTTGGTACCGATTCGGCTGTTTTGCGCCTTGTAACCTACGTCCCCGGCAATTTCCTGATTGAACCCAGTCTGTTGATACGTGCTGACAGTAGTGGGGGCCAGCATGAGCTGTTCCCCGCTCGCAGCCGGCTGCAGCGCGTAGCTGCCGGGGCCTTGAACCGCCGCCTGCAATCCCGAGTTTTGCAGCAATAACGCAAACCCTTGCTCCACCGAGTAGTCACCCTCCAGCCCAGGACTTTGCAGGCGCGCCGTCTGCTGCGGCGAGAATGACAGAATCACATTGGCCTTCGACGCGAATTGGCTCAAGGCATTGTCGAGTGGCCCGGAGGCGATCACGTAATGTTGCACTGGGCTGGCAGCAATGGCCCGAGTGCATAGCAAGGTGCTGGCAGTCGCTGCCGTGGCCAGCAGCAAGCCATACGTGATGCCGTGATGGGAGAGACGCTGGCGAAGTTTTGTAGGAAGGCGCATGTGTGAGTAAGCCCTGAAGGTAGCATCGTGATTACCTGTAGGGCCGCGCCAGGTAAAAAAAAGATAACCCCCGCTGAGAGTATTTTTTCAGTATCAAGCTGTAAGCGTGACGGAGACCCAATAGCGCGTGAAATACTTCACGTGGATCGGCAGCGTGACCTGCAGGTTGGCCAATACGGCGTCGGTGGAATCCAGACGGAAAGTGCCGGACACCCGCAGCCGCGCTGATGCGGCATCGCACTGCATAACGCCCGGCCGATAGCGCGCCAGTTCGTCGATGACATCCCCCAGTCGCGCATCCAGAACGATCAGTTGGCCGTCGACCCATGCGGCTTGGTTCCCGCGATAGATATGGCTGGGGCCTACGTCTTGCGTGCCGAAGTCGACACTTTCACCAGGTCCGAGCACTCGGCTATGGGCCGGCTGGTCGACGGGTTGCACGCTGACCCGGTCTTCCAGCACACCAACCCGCGTCGACCCTTGCAGTTGGCGAACAGTGAACCGCGTACCCAAGGCTTGAACACGACCCTCATGGGTTTCGACATAAAACGGTGTTTGCCGGCCCGACTTTCCGGTGTGGATAAGTACTTCCCCCTCACGCAAACGGACCAGTCGCTGCTGCCCATCGAAAAGTACGTCGATAGCCGTGTTCGTATTGAGGTCAATTTGAGTGCCGTCGGCCAACCCGATTCGCCGTCGTTCGCCGACCTTGGTCCGATAGTCAGCCCAGAGGTTGCCCAGGGATGTGTGTTGTTGAACGTTCCACCCCAAGTACCCGGCGGCACCGAGCATCAGCATCAGCTTGAGCACTTGCCGCCGTTGTTGACTGGCCGAGAGCGCACGACGGGTGAAGTCCTTGGGTAGCGCACCGAGGCCACGTTGCAACTGCTCCATCTGGTTCCAGGCCGCCTGATGGGAGGGATCGCCGTTGAGCCATTGCTGCCAGGCACTTTGTTGCGCGGGTGTCGGTGGCTGCGATTGAAATTGCACGTACCAACTGGCGGCGGCTTCGAACGTCTTGCGATCCGGGGCAGCCATTACATGCCCGCCATGATCAAGGCGCATTCAGTCAGGGCCCGAACCATATGTTTCTTGACGGTGGTCAGCGAGACACGCAACTGATCGGCGATCTGTTGATAAGTCAGGCCTTCGACCTGGGACAGCATGAAAATTCGCCTGGCCCGTTCCCCCAGCCCACACAAGGCTTTATCCACAGCAACGAGGGTTTCAATGATGATGGCCTTGTCTTCTTCACTGATTGCGATCGCTTCGGGCCGGTCTGCCAGGGTTTGCAGATAGGCCTGCTCAATGGCGCGGCGGCGATAGCGGTCAATCACCAGTCCCCGGGCAACTGTGGCCAGATAGTCCCTGGGCTCGAGGATCTGCGTCGCATTGCGGCCGCCCAGGATCCGCACGAACGTATCGTGTGCCACGTCAGCTGCATCGCAGGCGTTATGCAACTTTCCCTTGAGCCAGCTGTGCAACCACGAATGGTGCTGCTCATAGATGTGCTGGACTGCAACGGTATGCGAGGGAAGGGCCATGAGAGGTGACGAGGCAGGTTAATGATAATAACTATTATTAACTGCCGTGGCGCTTTCTCACAATAGGCGTTCCATCAACCCGTTTCACAAATGCAAATGAACTGTTTCCTGCCTGACCGAGGATTTTCGGAGGCATCTGCCTGCCTGAAACTTATCGGGATCCGTATTTTCTGTGGATTAAGCCCTGTGAATAACCGCCCCTGTGCCCAGTTGATAACCAGGCTTGAAACCTGAGTAAAAACCCCTCTGTGGATAACCACCCGTTTAATCCACAGGCTTAAAGCACTTATCCAAGGGCCTCATTGGCACCTAACCACAGACTTTTGAATCTCTGTACATAAAGTAAATAAAGGCCTGTAGAGATTTATCCACAGAAACATGCCTCAGTAGAAATAAACATAAAAACAAAGATTTAATAAATTTCTCTCTTTTAATTTCTATTGTTCGTGATTCATCCACAGCTGGTTAAATTTTGTGCAAAGGGTTCTTTAGGAAGGGCGAAGTCCCTATACTTGCCGACTCGTTCGAAAACCTGATCTCGAACGCTCATTCCTAATTACCTACAGAAGCAGGCACGAGGTGCGTGGTGGATTTCCCTTCCCGTTTTGAAGTGATCGTCATCGGCGGCGGTCATGCCGGTACCGAGGCAGCACTGGCGTCAGCACGCATGGGGGCAAAAACCCTGTTGCTGACGCATAACGTGGAAACCCTCGGCGCCATGAGCTGCAACCCCGCGATTGGCGGGATTGGCAAAAGCCATCTGGTCAAGGAAATCGATGCCCTGGGCGGCGCGATGGCCATGGCTACCGACAAAGGTGGTATTCAATTTCGCGTACTGAACAGTCGCAAAGGCCCGGCCGTACGAGCCACACGTGCTCAAGCCGACCGCATCCTGTACAAGGCCGCTGTCCGCGAAACCCTGGAAAACCAGCCGAACCTGTGGATATTTCAACAGGCAGCCGATGACCTGATCGTCGAACAAGACCAGGTACGCGGTGTCGTCACGCAAATGGGCCTGCGTTTCTTCGCAGAATCCGTGGTGTTGACCACCGGTACCTTCCTCGGCGGACTTATCCACATCGGTATGCAGAACTATTCCGGTGGCCGCGCCGGTGATCCACCGTCAATCGCCTTGGCTCAGCGCCTTCGCGAACTGCCACTGCGTGTTGGTCGCCTGAAAACCGGCACGCCGCCGCGAATTGATGGCCGGTCTGTGGATTTCTCGGTGATGACCGAGCAAGCCGGTGATACACCGATCCCGGTGATGTCGTTCATGGGCTCCAAGGAACAGCATCCGAAGCAGGTCAGTTGCTGGATTACCCACACCAACGCCCGCACCCACGAAATCATTGCTGCGAACCTCGACCGTTCGCCGATGTATTCCGGGGTGATCGAAGGTATTGGCCCGCGCTACTGCCCGTCGATCGAAGACAAGATCCACCGCTTTGCCGACAAGGAAAGCCACCAGGTTTTTATCGAACCGGAAGGTCTGACTACCCACGAGCTGTACCCGAACGGGATTTCAACTTCCTTGCCGTTCGACGTGCAAATCCAGATCGTGCAGTCGATTCGCGGTATGGAAAATGCGCACATCGTGCGTCCTGGCTACGCCATCGAGTACGACTACTTCGACCCGCGTGACCTGAAATACAGCCTGGAAACCAAGGTCATCGGCGGTTTGTTCTTTGCAGGGCAAATCAACGGCACCACCGGTTACGAAGAAGCCGGCGCCCAGGGTTTGCTGGCCGGAACCAACGCGGCACTGCGTGCACAGGGCAAAGACAGCTGGTGCCCGCGTCGCGATGAGGCGTACATCGGTGTGTTGGTCGACGACCTGATCACCCTCGGAACCCAGGAACCGTACCGGATGTTTACGTCCCGGGCCGAATACCGCCTGATCCTGCGGGAAGACAACGCCGACCTGCGCTTGACCGAAAAAGGTCGCGAATTGGGCCTGGTCGACGACGTGCGTTGGGCGGCCTTCTGCAAAAAACGCGAAAGTATCGAGTTGGAAGAGCAACGCCTGAAAAGTACCTGGGTTCGCCCGGGCACCGAGCAAGGCGATGCGATTGCCGAAAAATTCGGCACGCCGCTGACTCACGAATACAACTTGCTGAACCTGCTGTCCCGGCCGGAAATCGACTACGCTGGTCTGATCTCGGTCACCGGCGCTGGCGCAGAAGATCCACAGGTTGCCGAGCAGGTCGAAATCAAGACCAAATACGCCGGTTACATTGACCGTCAGCAGGATGAGATCGCTCGTCTGCGGGCCAGCGAAGACACCAAGCTGCCTGTGGATATCGATTACACAAACATTTCCGGGCTGTCGAAAGAGATCCAAGGCAAGCTGGGGATAACTCGACCGGAGACCCTGGGCCAGGCGTCCCGTATTCCGGGCGTCACGCCGGCAGCCATTTCGCTGTTGATGATTCATTTGAAAAAACGCGGCGCGGGCCGTCATTTGGAGCAAAGCGCTTGAGTTCGTTGGTCACCTCGCAACACGCCGAAGAGTTATCCACAGGTGCTCGCCAGCTTGGCGTCAACCTGACCGAAGCCCAGCACGAGTTGCTGCTGGGTTATCTGGCCCTGTTGATCAAATGGAACAAGGCTTACAACCTCACTGCGGTGCGTGACCCGGACGAAATGGTCTCCCGCCATCTGCTCGACAGTCTCAGCGTGATGCCGTTTATCGAAAACGGCCGCTGGCTCGACGTTGGCAGCGGCGGCGGCATGCCCGGCATCCCGCTGGCGATCCTGTTTCCGGAGTCGCAAGTGACCTGCCTGGACAGCAACGGCAAGAAAACCCGCTTCCTGACCCAGGTCAAACTCGAACTCAAGCTGGATAACCTGCAAGTTATCCACAGTCGCGTCGAAGCCTTTACGCCTGAACAGCCTTTCAACGGAATTGTTTCCCGGGCGTTCAGCAGCATGGAGAACTTCAGCAACTGGACCCGCCACCTCGGCGACCGCGATACCCGTTGGCTGGCAATGAAGGGCGTTCATCCAAGCGACGAGCTGTTAGCATTGCCGGCAGACTTCCACCTCGATAGCGAACACGCCTTGGCCGTACCCGGTTGCCAAGGCCAACGCCATCTGCTGATACTGCGCCGCACGGCATGATTGGGAACACAAGCAAGAATGGCTAAGGTATTCGCGATAGCGAACCAGAAAGGTGGCGTGGGCAAAACCACCACCTGCATCAACCTCGCAGCATCCCTGGTCGCTACCAAGCGTCGGGTGCTGTTGATCGATCTCGATCCACAGGGCAACGCCACCATGGGTAGCGGTGTGGATAAACACGGCCTGGAAAACTCGGTCTACGACTTGCTGATTGGCGAGTGCGACCTGGCCCAGGCCATGCACTTCTCCGAGCACGGCGGTTATCAACTGCTGCCTGCCAACCGCGATTTGACCGCGGCGGAAGTGGTGCTGCTGGAAATGCAGATGAAAGAAAGCCGTCTGCGCAGCGCTCTGGCGCCGATTCGCGAGAATTACGACTACATTTTGATCGACTGCCCGCCGTCGCTGTCGATGCTGACGTTGAACGCACTGGTTGCGGCCGACGGGGTGATTATCCCCATGCAGTGCGAGTATTTTGCGCTCGAAGGCTTGAGCGACCTTGTGGATAACATCAAGCGTATCGCCGAGTTGCTCAACCCGAACCTGCAAATCGAAGGCCTGCTGCGGACCATGTATGACCCGCGCCTGAGCCTGATGAACGATGTGTCGGCACAGCTCAAGGAACACTTCGGCGATCAGCTCTACGACACCGTGATTCCACGTAACATCCGCCTGGCCGAAGCGCCAAGCTATGGCATGCCCGCGCTGGCGTACGACAAGTCTTCCCGCGGCGCCATTGCCTATCTGGCGCTGGCCGGCGAGATGGTTCGCCGTCAACGCCGCAATTCACGCACCGCTGCAGCCCAGCCAACTTAAGGAATCCCCATGGCCGTCAAGAAACGAGGTCTCGGACGTGGACTGGATGCACTGCTGAGTGGTCCGACTGTCACTTCGCTTGAAGAACAGGCAGTGCAGGCCGACGAGCGCGAGCTGCAGCACCTGCCGCTGGACCTGATCCAGCGCGGCAAATACCAGCCGCGCCGGGACATGGACCCGCAGGCGCTGGAGGAATTGGCGAATTCGATCAAGGCCCAGGGCGTGATGCAGCCGATCGTGGTGCGCCCGATTGGTGCAGGCCGCTTTGAAATCATCGCCGGCGAGCGCCGCTGGCGCGCCAGCCAGCAGGCCGGCAAGGAAACCATTCCGGCAATGGTGCGCGATGTGCCGGATGAAACCGCCATCGCCATGGCGTTGATCGAGAACATCCAGCGTGAAGACCTCAATCCGATCGAGGAAGCGATCGCCCTGCAGCGTTTGCAGCAGGAATTCAAACTGACTCAGCAGGAAGTCGCGGATGCGGTGGGCAAGTCCCGGGTTACCGTGTCCAACCTGTTGCGCCTGATCGCGCTGCCGGAAGTCATCAAAACCATGCTTTCCCATGGCGACCTGGAAATGGGTCATGCCCGTGCTTTGCTCGGTTTGCCGGAAAATCAACAGGTTGAGGGGGCGCGACACGTTGTCGCACGAGGCCTCACCGTTCGTCAGACTGAGGCCCTGGTTCGCCAGTGGCTCAGTGGCAAACCTGCACCGGTCGAAACCGCCAAACCTGATCCGGATATTGCACGCCTGGAGCAGCGCCTGGCCGAACGCCTAGGCTCTGCGGTGCAAATTCGTCATGGCAAGAAAGGCAAAGGGCAATTGGTCATCGGATATAACTCATTGGATGAGCTTCAGGGCGTCCTTGCCCACATCCGCTGAAACAATTGCTTCTGTAGCGCGCAGTCGGAAATCACTACCCGGCAGTTGAATAGGGGCAGAACCGCCCCTATACTCTGCGCGCATTTTGTCGGCACAAATTATGCCAAGTTATTGATTTCCGGCAGCCGACCATTGAGGAGCAAGAGTGATGGAAACCCGCACGCCAAACACGTTGCCGTTCCATCGCTTGGCCGTTTTCCCGGTTTTAGTGGCTCAATTTGTCATTTTACTGATCGCCTCTTTGGCGCTCTGGTATTGGTATGGAGTCGTAGCCGGATACTCGGGACTCTGCGGAGGCCTGATAGCCTTGCTGCCCAATATGTATTTTGCTCACAGGGCCTTTCGGTTTTCCGGCGCCCGAGCAGCCCAGGCTATCGTCCGGTCTTTTTATGCCGGCGAGGCGGGGAAATTGATTTTGACGGCAGTGCTGTTTGCACTGACCTTTGCAGGTGTGAAGCCATTGGCGCCGCTGGCTGTATTCGGCGTCTTCGTGTTGACCCAACTGGTCAGCTGGTTCGCTCCCCTGCTAATGAAAACAAGACTTTCGAAACCTTAGGGCGTTTGAGGCAACCATGGCAGAAACAACCGCTTCGGGCTATATCCAGCACCACTTGCAGAACCTGACCTTCGGTCAGCTTCCCAACGGCGGCTGGGGCTTTGCCCACTCCGCAGCAGAAGCCAAAGAAATGGGCTTCTGGGCATTCCACCTGGATACTCTGGGCTGGTCTGTCGCATTGGGCCTGATCTTCGTCCTGATTTTCCGCATGGCGGCAAAGAAGGCGACTTCCGGTCAGCCAGGTGCTTTGCAGAACTTCGTTGAAGTATTGGTCGAATTCGTCGATGGCAGCGTGCGGGACAGCTTCCATGGTCGTAGCGCGGTGATTGCACCGTTGGCACTGACCATCTTCGTCTGGGTGTTCCTGATGAACGCCGTCGACCTGATCCCGGTCGACTGGATTCCTCAGCTGGCCATCCTGATCTCCGGCGATCACCACATTCCATTCCGTGCGGTTTCGACCACGGACCCTAACGCCACCCTGGGCATGGCCCTGTCGGTGTTCGCGTTGATCATTTTCTACAGCATCAAGATCAAGGGCATCGGCGGCTTCATCGGCGAACTGACCCTGCACCCGTTCGGCAGCAAGAACATCTTCGTTCAAGCGCTGCTGATCCCGGTGAACTTCCTGCTGGAGTTCGTGACCCTGGTCGCCAAGCCGATTTCCCTGGCCCTGCGACTGTTCGGCAACATGTATGCCGGCGAGTTGGTGTTCATTCTGATCGCTGTGATGTTCGGCAGTGGTCTGCTCTGGCTTAGCGGCCTGGGCATTGTTCTGCAGTGGGCGTGGGCTGTGTTCCACATCCTGATCATCACCCTGCAGGCGTTTATCTTCATGATGCTGACCATCGTCTACCTGTCGATGGCGCACGAAGAGAACCATTAAGACCAGTCTCGACTAGTCTGATGTCCCTCCCGGTCAAACGGGAGGGTAGCCCTGAAGGGCTATGAAACGATTTGTTTTACCGCTTTAAAATCTAAAAAACCTAAACCATACGACGTAAAAGTCGGGAGGAAAGATGGAAACTGTAGTTGGTCTAACCGCTATCGCTGTTGCACTGTTGATCGGCCTGGGCGCCCTGGGTACTGCCATTGGTTTCGGCCTGCTGGGCGGCAAGTTCCTGGAAGGCGCAGCGCGTCAGCCAGAAATGGTTCCAATGCTGCAAGTTAAAATGTTCATCGTCGCCGGCCTGCTCGACGCCGTGACCATGATCGGTGTTGGTATCGCTCTGTTCTTCACCTTCGCGAACCCCTTCGTTGGTCAACTCGCCGGTTAATCACTCGTTTTTTCGAGTGATTGGTGTGTTGTGCAACGAACGAGCGAGGTATTGGCGTGAACATTAATGCAACCATTATTGGTCAGTCCTTAGCGTTCTTGATTTTTGTAGTTTTCTGCATGAAGTTCGTATGGCCTCCGGTCATCGCGGCTTTGCACGAACGTCAGAAGAAGATCGCAGACGGACTGGACGCTGCCGCACGAGCAGCTCGCGACCTGGAGTTGGCCCAAGATAAAGCGGGTCAACAACTGCGCGAAGCGAAAGCTCAGGCAGCTGAAATCATTGAGCAAGCCAAGAAACGCGGTAACCAGATCGTTGAAGAGGCTGTTGAAAAAGCCCGTATCGACGCTGACCGTGTGAAGGTTCAGGCTCAAGCCGAGATCGAGCAGGAACTGAACGGTGTCAAAGATGCGCTGCGTGCCCAACTGGGTGCTCTGGCCGTCGGCGGTGCTGAGAAGATCCTGGGTGCCACAATCGATCAAAACGCGCACGCGGAGCTGGTAAACAAACTGGCTGCTGAAATTTAAGCGAGGGCGATCATGGCAGAATTGACCACGTTGGCCCGACCTTACGCTAAGGCAGCCTTCGAGCACGCCCAGGCCCACCAGCAGCTGGCCTCTTGGTCAGCCATGCTCGGCCTGGCTGCAGCAGTGTCGCAAGACGACACCATGCAGCGCGTGCTCAAGGCCCCGCGACTGACGAGCGCAGACAAGGCCGCCACGTTTATTGACGTGTGCGGCGACAAGTTTGATGTGAAAGTGCAGAACTTCATCCACGTCGTTGCCGAAAACGACCGTCTCCCGCTTCTGCCGGAGATCGCCGCTCTGTTTGACCTGTACAAGGCCGAACAAGAGAAATCGGTAGATGTTGAAGTGACCAGTGCTTTTGCATTGAACCAAGAACAGCAAGACAAACTCGCCAAGGTTCTCAGTGCACGACTCGACCGGGAAGTGCGCCTGCAAGTTGCGGAGGATGCCACCCTGATTGGTGGTGTCATCATTCGCGCCGGCGACCTGGTTATCGATGGCTCGATTCGCGGCAAACTCGCGAATCTTGCCGAAGCATTGAAATCTTGAGTTTGAAGGGGCAGCAGAGCAATGCAGCAACTCAATCCTTCCGAAATAAGTGAAATTATCAAGGGCCGCATCGACAAGCTCGATGTGACCTCCCAAGCCCGTAACGAAGGCACTGTCGTCAGCGTATCTGACGGCATCGTGCGGATTCACGGTCTGGCCGACGTAATGTACGGCGAGATGATCGAGTTTCCGGGCGGCGTCTACGGTATGGCCCTCAACCTGGAGCAAGACTCTGTAGGTGCCGTTGTATTGGGCTCCTACCAGACTCTGGCCGAAGGCATGAGCGCCAAGTGCACAGGCCGCATCCTGGAAGTTCCGGTTGGTAAGGAACTGCTGGGTCGCGTTGTCGACGCACTGGGTAACCCAGTTGACGGCAAAGGTCCGCTGAACAACACCGAGACCGATGCGGTCGAGAAAGTTGCTCCAGGCGTGATCTGGCGTAAGTCGGTAGACCAGCCTGTACAGACTGGCTACAAGGCTGTCGATGCCATGATTCCTGTCGGCCGTGGCCAGCGTGAGCTGATCATCGGTGACCGTCAGATCGGTAAAACCGCTCTGGCGATCGACGCGATCATCAACCAGAAAGACAGCGGGATTTTCTGCGTCTACGTAGCCATCGGTCAGAAACAATCGACCATCGCCAACGTGGTTCGCAAGCTGGAAGAAAACGGCGCCCTGGCTAACACCATCGTCGTGGCCGCCAGTGCTTCCGAATCCGCTGCACTTCAGTTCCTGGCACCGTACTCCGGTTGCACCATGGGCGAATACTTCCGCGACCGCGGTGAAGACGCGCTGATCGTTTATGACGATCTGTCCAAGCAAGCAGTGGCTTACCGCCAGATTTCCCTGCTGCTGCGCCGTCCACCAGGCCGTGAAGCTTACCCAGGCGACGTGTTCTATCTCCACTCCCGTCTGCTGGAGCGCGCATCCCGCGTTTCGGAAGAATACGTAGAGAAGTTCACCAACGGCGCAGTGACCGGCAAAACCGGTTCCCTGACCGCACTGCCGATCATCGAAACCCAGGCTGGCGACGTTTCCGCGTTCGTTCCGACCAACGTGATTTCCATCACCGACGGTCAGATCTTCCTGGAATCGGCCATGTTCAACTCCGGGATCCGTCCTGCAGTGAACGCCGGTGTTTCGGTATCCCGTGTGGGTGGTGCCGCTCAGACCAAGATCATCAAGAAGCTCTCCGGTGGTATCCGTACCGCTCTGGCTCAGTACCGTGAACTGGCGGCATTCGCCCAGTTCGCTTCTGACCTGGACGAAGCGACCCGTAAGCAACTTGAGCATGGTCAGCGCGTTACCGAGCTGATGAAGCAGAAGCAATACGCACCAATGTCGATCGCTGACATGGCGCTGTCGCTGTATGCCGCTGAGCGTGGGTTCCTGACCGACGTTGAAATCACCAAGGTCGGCAGCTTCGAACAAGCGCTGATTGCTTACTTCAACCGCGATCACGCCGAATTGATGGCGAAGATCAACGTGAAGGGTGACTTCAATGACGACATCGACGCTGGCATCAAAGCCGGTATCGAGAAGTTCAAGGCCACCCAAACCTGGTAAGCCGCAGCGGGGGCCGCGAGGCTCCCGCTTGCTAACCTGATAGGTGTTACATGGCAGGCGCAAAAGAGATTCGCAGTAAGATTGCGAGCATCAAAAGCACGCAAAAGATCACCAGCGCCATGGAAAAAGTGGCGGTCAGCAAAATGCGCAAGGCACAAATGCGCATGGCTGCTAGCCGTCCCTACGCGGAGCGTATCCGCCAGGTTATTGGTCATCTGGCCAACGCCAACCCGGAATATCGCCACCCGTTCATGATCGATCGCGAAGTAAAGCGCGTCGGTTATGTCGTGGTGAGCAGTGACCGTGGTTTGTGCGGTGGTTTGAATACCAACCTGTTCAAGGCCCTGGTCAAGGACATGGCGGTAAACCGCGAAAAAGGCGTCGAGATCGATCTGTGTGTGGTCGGTAGCAAGGGTGCGGCCTTTTTCCGCAACTTCGGCGGTAACGTCGTTGCAGCTATCAGCCACCTGGGTGAAGAACCGTCGATCAATGATTTGATCGGCAGCGTCAAGGTGATGCTGGATGCATACCTGGAAGGCCGGATTGACCGCCTCTCCGTGGTATCCAACAAGTTCATCAACACCATGACGCAACAGCCTACCGTGGAGCAGTTGATTCCATTGGTGGCCGCCCCGGAACAAGAACTCAAGCACCACTGGGACTACCTCTACGAACCAGACGCCAAAGAGCTGCTTGACGGCTTGATGGTGCGCTACGTGGAGTCGCAGGTGTACCAGGCGGTGGTCGAGAACAACGCGGCTGAACAAGCTGCGCGGATGATCGCGATGAAGAACGCTACCGACAACGCCGGTGATTTGATCAGCGATTTGCAGCTGATCTACAACAAGGCGCGTCAGGCTGCGATCACCCAAGAGATCTCGGAAATCGTCGGCGGCGCTGCCGCGGTTTAACGGTTCAAATATTCAGAGGATCCAGCTATGAGTAGCGGACGTATCGTTCAAATCATCGGCGCCGTTATCGACGTGGAATTCCCACGCGACAGCGTACCGAGCATCTACAACGCTTTGAAAGTCAAAAGCGATGCAGGCACCACCCTGGAAGTTCAGCAGCAGCTGGGCGACGGCGTGGTTCGTACCATTGCAATGGGTTCCACCGAAGGCTTGAAGCGCGGTCTGGAAGTCACTGACTCTGGCGCAGCCATCTCCGTACCGGTCGGTAAAGCGACCCTGGGCCGGATCATGGACGTCCTCGGTAACCCGATCGACGAAGCCGGTCCAATCGACACCGAAGAGCGCTGGGGCATTCACCGTCCTGCGCCTTCCTTCGCGGAACAAGCAGGCGGCAACGACCTGCTGGAAACCGGCATCAAGGTTATCGACCTGGTTTGCCCGTTCGCCAAGGGCGGTAAAGTCGGTCTGTTCGGTGGTGCCGGTGTAGGCAAAACCGTAAACATGATGGAACTGATCCGTAACATCGCCATCGAGCACAGCGGTTATTCCGTGTTCGCCGGTGTGGGTGAGCGTACTCGTGAGGGTAACGACTTCTACCACGAGATGAAGGATTCCAACGTTCTGGACAAAGTGGCACTGGTTTACGGTCAGATGAACGAGCCGCCGGGTAACCGTCTGCGCGTAGCACTGACCGGCCTGACCATGGCCGAGAAGTTCCGTGACGAAGGTAACGACGTTCTGCTGTTCGTCGACAACATCTATCGTTACACCCTGGCCGGTACTGAAGTATCCGCACTGCTGGGCCGTATGCCTTCCGCAGTAGGTTACCAGCCGACCCTGGCCGAAGAGATGGGTACTCTGCAAGAGCGTATCACTTCGACCAAAAACGGTTCGATCACCTCGATCCAAGCGGTATACGTACCTGCGGATGACTTGACTGACCCGTCGCCAGCGACCACGTTCGCCCACTTGGACGCCACCGTCGTACTGTCCCGTGACATCGCCTCCCTGGGTATCTACCCAGCGGTCGATCCACTGGACTCGACTTCGCGCCAGCTGGACCCGAACGTCATCGGCCAGGAACACTACGACACCGCTCGCGGCGTCCAGTACGTTCTGCAGCGTTACAAAGAACTGAAGGACATCATTGCGATCCTGGGTATGGACGAGCTGTCGGAAACCGACAAGCAGTTGGTATCCCGCGCTCGTAAGATCCAGCGCTTCTTGTCGCAGCCGTTCTTCGTGGCTGAAGTCTTCACCGGTGCCTCGGGTAAATACGTTTCCCTGAAAGACACCATTGCTGGCTTCAAAGGCATCCTCAACGGTGACTACGACCACCTGCCAGAACAAGCGTTCTACATGGTCGGCGGCATCGAAGAAGCGATCGAGAAAGCCAAGAAACTGTAATTCCGGCGCCCGGTAACGGGCGCTAATCAGGTTGAGGCAAGCAGATGGCTATGACATTCCATTGCGATATCGTCAGCGCGGAAGGGGAAATCTTCTCCGGTCAGATCGAGAGTGTGATTGCACACGGCGAACTGGGCGACCTGGGTATTAACTTTGGCCACGCGCCATTGATTACATCCTTGAAGCCTGGTCCGATCACTCTGACCAAGCTGGGCGGGGAACGGGAGGTGTTTTACATCTCCGGTGGTTTCCTCGAGGTTCAGCCGAACATGGTCAAGGTACTTGCCGACACCGTGCAACGTGCTGCCGACCTGGATGAAGCCTCCGCTCAGGAAGCCGTCAAGGCTGCCGAGAAGGCCCTGAACGAAAAAGGCGCAGATTTCGACTACGGTTCTGCTGCTGCACGTCTGGCCGAGGCCGCAGCTCAGCTGCGCACCGTCCAGCAGATCCGCAAGAAGTTTGGCGGCTAAGCCGTCAAGCCTCATGCGTGATTGATTAAAAAGGGTAGCCTCGGCTACCCTTTTTCTTTTTTTGCAAAACACTTCTTTGGTCTGAAGTCTGACCGCCCAGGATTGGTAGCCATTCATGTCTCTCGAAATCGTAATTCTTGCCGCAGGCCAGGGCACCCGTATGCGTTCGGCCCTGCCCAAGGTGCTGCACCCGGTTGCCGGCAACTCCATGCTTGGCCATGTTATCCACAGCGCCCGGCAGCTGGATCCACAGCGCATTCATGTGGTGATCGGCCACGGTGCCGATGTGGTGCGTGAGCGGCTGGCGGCGGATGACCTGAATTTCGTATTGCAGGACAAGCAATTGGGTACCGGCCATGCCACCGCGCAGGCCGTGCCGTTCATCAAGGCCGACACCGTGCTGATCCTCTACGGTGACGTGCCGCTGATCGAAGTGGAAACCTTGCAGCGCCTGCTCAAGCACGTGGTGCCAGGCCAGATGGGCCTGCTCACTGTCGAGCTGGACGACCCGACCGGCTACGGTCGCATCGTGCGCAACGCTGACGGCAAGGTCGCCGCCATCGTCGAGCATAAAGACGCCAGCGAAGCCCAGCGCGCCATCACTGAAGGCAACACCGGCATCCTCGCTGTGCCGGCTGACCGCCTGGCTGACTGGATGAGCCGCTTGTCCAACAACAACGCCCAGGGCGAGTACTACCTGACCGACGTCATCGAGATGGCCGTCAGCGATGGCCTGGTGGTCGCCACCGAACAGCCCCACGACCCGATGGAAGTGCAGGGCGCCAACGACCGCAAGCAACTGGCGGAGCTGGAGCGTCACTACCAACTGCGTGAAGGCCGCCGCCTGATGGCGCTGGGCGTGACGCTGCGTGATCCGGCACGTTTCGATGTGCGGGGTGACGTCACCGTTGGCCGCGACGTGCTGATCGATATCAACGTGATCCTCGAAGGCCGCGTGGTCATCGAAGATGACGTGGTGATCGGGCCTAACTGCGTGATCAAGGACAGCACCCTGCGCAAAGGTGTGGTGATCAAGGCCAACAGCCATATCGACGGTGCGCTGATGGGCGAGGGCAGTGATGCCGGCCCGTTCGCGCGTTTGCGTCCGGGCAGCGTGCTGGGCGCTCGCGCCCATGTGGGTAACTTTGTAGAACTGAAAAACGCCCGGATGGGCGACGACGCCAAGGCCGGCCATCTGGCCTACCTCGGTGATGCAGTGATCGGTGCCCGCAGCAATATCGGCGCAGGCGCCATCACCTGCAATTACGACGGCGCCAACAAGTACCAGACGACCATTGGCGAAGACGTGTTTATCGGCTCCAACAACTCGCTGATCGCCCCCGTCACTATCGGTGATGGTTCAAACACCGCCGCAGGTTCCACCATCAACCAGGATGTGGATAAGTCCCAGTTGGCCGTCGCCCGCGCCCGCCAGCGCAACATCGACGGCTGGAAACGCCCGGTCAAAATCAAAAAGACCTGAGTTATCCACAACCCTGAAACACTGCGGTACTTATGTGGGAGCGGGCTTGCTCGCGAAGGCGGTCTTTCGGTTGATACATGCGCCGACTGACACACCGCCGTCGCGAGCAAGCCCGCTCCCACATTTTTATCTGTGTTGATTCAAAAAACTCAGTCGCATGCTTGACCATTTTGAATGAATAGGTTTTGATTGCCTTCGTTATCTTTCGAAACGAAACTTATCATCACCATGTCGAAACGAAATACACCCCAACGTCGCCACAACATCCTTGCCATGCTCACCGAGCAAGGTGAAGTCAGCGTGGACGAATTGGCCAAGCGTTTCGAAACCTCGGAAGTCACCATCCGCAAGGACCTGGCGGCCCTCGAAAGTAACGGCCTGTTGCTGCGTCGCTACGGTGGCGCCATCACCATGCCTCAGGAACTGGTCGGTGATCCGGCACAGCCCATTTCGGCCTACAAGCGCGCCATCGCCCGTGCGGCCGTCCGGCGTTTGCGGGAACACGCGCGCATCATCATCGACAGCGGCAGCACCACCGCCGCCATGATCCCCGAATTGGGCCACCAGCCCGGCCTGGTGGTGATGACCAACTCCCTGCACGTGGCCAGCGCCTTGAGCGACCTGGAACACGAGCCGGTATTGTTGATGACCGGCGGCACCTGGGACCCGCATTCGGACTCGTTCCAGGGCCAGGTCGCCGAACAGGTACTGCGTTCCTACGATTTCGACCAGCTCTTTATTGGTGCCGATGGCATCGACCTGGAGCGCGGCACCACCACCTTCAACGAATTACTGGGGCTGAGCCGCGTCATGGCCGAAGTCGCCCGCGAAGTGGTGGTGATGGTCGAGTCCGACAAGATTGGCCGCAAGATCCCCAACCTGGAACTGCCCTGGAGCAGCGTCCATACCCTTATTACCGATGATCGCCTGCCACTTGAGGCCCGCGACCAGATTCAAGCCCGCGGCATCACGCTGATTTGCGCGGCAGTCATCTAGGAGAGAAACCATGTGTGGAATTGTTGGCGCAGTCGCTGAACGAAACGTCACTGCCATTTTGCTCGAAGGCCTCAAACGCCTGGAATACCGTGGCTACGACAGCGCCGGTGTGGCGCTCTTTACCAACGCCGGCAAGCTTGAGCGCATGCGTCGCCCGGGCAAGGTCAGCGAACTCGAACAAGCGTTGGCCGGTGAGCCGCTGGTAGGCCGCCTGGGTATCGCCCACACCCGTTGGGCCACCCACGGCGCGCCGTGCGAACGCAACGCCCACCCGCACTTCTCCGGTGACCTGGCGGTTGTGCACAACGGCATCATCGAAAACCACGAAGTGCTGCGTGAACAGCTCAAAGGCCAGGGTTATGTCTTCACCTCGGACACCGACACCGAAGTCATCGCCCACCTGCTGAACCACAAGCTCAAGGACATCGGCGACCTGACCAATGCCCTCAAGGCCACCGTCAAGGAACTGCATGGCGCCTATGGCCTGGCCGTGATCAGCGCCAGCCAGCCTGACCGCCTGGTCGCCGCCCGCAGTGGCAGCCCATTGGTGATCGGCCTGGGCCTGGGCGAGAACTTCCTCGCCTCCGACCAACTGGCCCTGCGCCAGGTGACTGACCGCTTCATGTACCTGGAAGAAGGCGACATCGCCGAGATCCGCCGTGAAAGCGTGTCCATCTGGGACGTCAACGGCCAGTCCGTGGAACGTGAAGCCGTGCAGTACCGTGACGGCGCCGAAGCCGCCGACAAGGGTGAGTTCCGCCACTTCATGCTCAAGGAAATCCACGAGCAACCGGCCGTGGTGCAACGCACCCTGGAAGGTCGCCTGAGCCAGAACCAGGTATTGGTGCAAGCCTTCGGCCCGCAAGCTGCCGAGCTGTTCGCCAAAGTGCGCAACGTGCAAATCGTCGCCTGCGGCACCAGCTACCACGCCGGTATGGTCGCCCGTTACTGGCTGGAAGAACTGGCCGGCATCCCGTGCCAGGTCGAAGTCGCCAGCGAATTCCGCTACCGCAAGGTGGTGGTGCAGCCCGACACTCTGTTCGTGACCATCTCCCAGTCCGGCGAAACCGCCGACACCCTGGCCGCCCTGCGCAACGCCAAGGAACTGGGCTTCCTCGGCAGCCTGGCGATCTGCAACGTCGGCATCAGCTCCCTGGTGCGCGAGTCCGACCTGACCCTGCTGACCCAGGCCGGTCGTGAAATCGGCGTGGCATCCACCAAGGCCTTCACCACCCAGTTGGTCGGCCTGTTGTTGCTGACCCTGTCCCTGGGCCAGGTTCGCGGCACGCTGGGCGAAGGCGTCGAGGCACACCTGGTCGAAGAACTGCGCCGCCTGCCGGCCCGCCTGGGTGAAGCCCTGGCCATGGACAGCACCGTGGAGAAAGTCGCTGAGCTGTTCGCCGACAAACACCACACCCTGTTCCTCGGCCGTGGTGCGCAATACCCGGTGGCAATGGAAGGTTCGCTCAAGCTCAAGGAAATCTCCTACATCCACGCCGAAGCCTACCCGGCCGGTGAGCTCAAGCACGGTCCGCTGGCCCTGGTGGATGACGACATGCCAGTCGTTACCGTCGCGCCGAACAACGAACTGCTGGAGAAGCTCAAGTCCAACCTGCAGGAAGTGCGCGCCCGTGGCGGCCAACTGATCGTGTTCGCCGACGAGAAGGCCGGCATGACCAATGGCGAAGGCACCCACGTCATCAACATGCCGCACATCCACGACACCCTGTCGCCGATCCTCTACACCATCCCGCTGCAGCTGCTGTCGTATTACGTGGCTGTGCTGAAGGGCACCGACGTTGACCAGCCGCGTAACCTGGCGAAGTCGGTGACGGTGGAATAAGCCGCACCCGAACCACCAAAACCCCCGTTCTTCGGGGGTTTTGCTTTTTCAGGCTACCGAGCATCGGGTCTTGCCGTTTCTGTGGACTAATTCCGGGAGTATTCCCCTGCTTTACCCCTAGAATGCGCCCTGTGGATAACTAGCCAGGGAATGCCGCCGCCATGAACATCGAACTGCTGATCGCCGGTATCGTCGTGCTGATCATTGTCGTCGGCCTGGTCGGCTGGCTGGTGGGGGTCTACAACGGCCTGGTGATGCGCCGCAACGATGTGGATAAAGCCTTCGCCAACATCGACGTGCTGCTCAAGCAGCGGGCAGACCAGATTCCCGACCTGATGCGCGTGGTGCAAACCGCCATGAACCATGAGAACGCGCTGTTCACCCGCCTCAGCGACGCCCGCACCGCGTACCTCAACGCCAGCAGCCTCACCGATAAAGTCGATGCCTCCAACCAGCTCAATACGGCGCTCAAGTCGGTGATTGCAGTGGCCGAGAATTATCCGACGCTGATCTCCGGCCCCAACATGGTCGAGTTGCAGCAGGCGATCTCGGCAGTGGAGGAACGCATCGCCGACCGTCGCGAGTTCTTCAATGAGTCGGTCAACCTCTACAACATCGCCATCGCGATTTTTCCTGATCTGTTCTTCGCCAAGATGCTCGGCTATCAGCGCATTCCGCTGCTGGCCATCAGCGCCGAAGAAATCCGCTACGACGGCGTGAAGCTTGAGGTGCCGGGGGCATGAAAACCACCCAGGCAGGGGTTGTCACAAAAAAACCAGCGTGGAAAACCCTGGTGGCACTGGCCTTTCTCGCCGGCTTTATTGGCCTGATGGTCTACGCCCCGACGATCCTGGTGGCGCTGTTTTTTCCTGTGTGCATCCTGATCGGGCTGCTGGCCAGCTTCGGCCCCAATTTCTATCGCACCGAACAGCGCCTGGCCACCAGCCAGATACGCTCATTGGCCATGGGGCTGGTGGAAGTGAACGGCAAGGTGATCGTCGACACGCCCCTGATCTCCCCGGTCCACGGCAAGCCTTGCGCGGGTTACGTGTGGGTCATCGAAGAAGGCACCAAAGACAAGGATGGCGATTGGAGCTGGAGCCAGGTCTCGGCCGAGGCTCGCTGCAATGACTTCCGCCTGCAGGACGCCACCGGTGAAGTGACAGTGATTGCCGAGGGTATCGACCTGTTCGGCAAGAAGCGCCCTGACGACCATGAATGGATCAGCAGCTCCCGCCGCCAGGGCGAACTGCTCCTCACCCACGATATGCAGGTGATGCTGATTGGCGACGCCTGCGAGCGTGCGGGCAAGACGGTGATTGCCCAGGGCCGGCAACCTGACGCGGTCTTCGGCCTGGCCGAGACCAAGGAGGTGGAAAACCGCCGTGTGCTGGCGCCGCTGTGGCGCGCCGGTGGTTTCTACGCGGTGGTGGTGGGTTTGATCGGCGTCGGCATCATGGCCATGACGCCGGAACATTTTGCCCAACTGCATTTGCCGGGCCCCGCCACCTACCAGCAAATGGCAGAGCTGAATCCCGCCTATCGGTTTCTGGCCTGGTTGTACCGTGACAATGGCTTCGTGATTCCTTTCATGGCCGCGTTTGGCTTCTTGCTGACGATGTTTGTGGTGTTGCTCGCGCTGCGGCTCTTGCTGCCCACGGGCATGCGCCTGGCGGTAGGCCGCGTGCTGGGCGCCTGGATGGGCCTGGGCATGGTGATTGGCGGCGTAGTGACCTTGCTGCTCGTGGTGGCCCAGGTGGACACCATGAAGGTGTTCCTGGTGTGGATGATGATTCTGCTGGGCACCCTGGTGTTTTCGATCTTTGAGCAACGCAAGCTAGGGGTGGCGTACAAGCATTTCGCAAAAGATGCCGGCACTGCCGGTTTAAGCGACGAGGACGCCTGATCAGGGTACAAACTCAACCTTCAAGCCTCGGCTGGCGCTGCGGCCCTGATCGTCAGTCACCCGCAACCGGTACTCCCCCGACTTACCCGGCCGCCAGTTCAGCGTGGTTTGCGGCGGGCCCTGGCCGATCAGGGTTTGGTCGGCGAACCAATACAGCGTCAGTGCATCACTGGCCGCATTGGCGTTCAGCGGGATGCTTTCCTGGGGCTGGGACAGGCGCAGGTGGTAGCTGACCTGGGTCAGCGGCGAGCGAATCTGTGGCGCTTCGCTTTGATCGCCGACATGGTTGGGTTGGCAGCTTTTCTGCACATTGGGCGGCGTACGCCGGGGCAGCCCTGCGGCGCGGAACAGCCGCTGCACATCGCTGGGCCAGAACTCGAAGACTTCTTCACGGGTGTACTGCGGGTCGAACGGCGGGCACGCGGCCTTGCCGGTGCGGGTGTCGATCAGCACCGGGCGGTGCAGGTTGGACACCCGAATCGGTGACACGCCGGGGATGTACCAGGTCTTGCGGGTACGTGGGCACCAACGGTTGGGCAAGTCACCAGAGGCCGCGCAGACGTCGATGCGGATCAGCCCGGCGGGCGGCTTGTCGGGTTTGATCACCACATTGGGCAAGGCCAGCGGCAGGGCGTCGGCGATACGGAAGAACAGCGGTGCCGCAGTTTTCGCACCGATAAACTCAGGATTCGGACGCCCATCGAAGTTGCCCACCCACACCACCAGCACGTACGGGCCTACGAGGCCGGCGCTCCATGCATCATGAAAACCCCAGGACGTGCCGGTCTTCCAGGCCGTACGCCAGTGGCGCCCCGGCAGCCCGTCCGGGCGCGGGTTGCGCCGCAGCATGTCGCGCACCATAAACGCGGCCTGCGGCGTGAGTAGCTGGGCGCCAGTGGTTTGCGGCTGTTCCTGCAAATAGCGCAGCGGCCGCAAATGCCCGTCACCAGCCAGCATCACATACAGCCGCGCCAGCTCCTCGGGCGTCATCTCGCCGCCGCCCAAGGCCAGCGCCAAGCCGTAATGGCTTTCGCCGCGCAGGCCCTTGATCCCGGCCCTTTGCAGCAATCCGTAGAGTGACGGAGAGCGGGTTTGGCTGGCCAGCCACACCGCCGGAATATTGCGGCTGCGAATCAGCGCGTCGCGGGCTGTCACCGGACCGACAAAACTACCGTCGAAATTTTCCGGCTGGAAGTAGCCGAAGTTACTCGGCATGTCCTTGAGGATGCTCATGGGGTGGATCACCCCTTGGTCCAGCGCCAGCCCATACAGGAATGGCTTGAGGGTGGAGCCCGGCGAGCGCCGCGACAACACGCCGTTGACCTGGCCGTGGATGCTTGTGGATAAGTAGTCTGCCGAGCCCACCAGGGCTTTTACGCTCTGGTCGCGGCTGTCGATCAGGATCGCCGTGGCGTTTTCCACACCGCTGCTGCGGCGCTCGGCGATGAAGCCGGTGATCAGCCGTTCCAGCAATTGTTGCAGCGCCAGGTTGAGGGTGCTGTTCAACTCATTGCCGGTTTGCGAGGCCAGCAACTGTTCGCTCAGGTGCGGCGCGAGAAACGGGATCTGCTGGCGGTTGCGGGCTTCCAGCGGCAGGTCCAGCAAACTGTCGTTACGCGGGTCCTGTGGATAAGTTTCCCGCCAGTCGGCCATCAGCCGTTGCCGGGCGGTTTGCAGGGAAGGCCCAAAGCGCGCCCGACGACCCGGTTGCTGGGGAATCACGGCCAGCGCGAGGGCTTCAGACAAGGACAACTGCGCCGCTGACTTGCCAAAATAGATCCGGCTGGCCGCTTCGGCACCTTCGATATTGCCGCCCATGGGCGCCAGGTTGAGGTAGGCCTCAAGGATGTCGTGCTTGCTGTAACGCGCCTCCAGCCACAGTGCCAGGGCCATCTGCTGCAGCTTGCCGGGCACTTGGCGAGTATTGAGATCCCACAAGCGCCTGGCCAGTTGCATGCTCAGGGTCGAACCGCCCTGACGCTGGCCGCCGCTATAGGTGGCCATGGCCGCCCGCAATAACGCCGGGGGATTGATCCCCGGGTGCCAGTAGAAATTGCGGTCTTCCTTGAGCAGCAACGCCTCAACCAGTGACGGAGAAATCCGTTCCAGGGGAAGCCACAGGCGATATTGCCCGTCAGCCGCCAGGGTCATGCGCAGCAGCGAACCGTCATCGGCCAGCACCACCCGTGAGGAGGTGGCTGCCTGTTCCAGCGGCGCGTGGGGCCACAACCGTAGCCCCGCCAGAATCAACGCCGCTGCCAACAGCGGCGTCAGGCTTTTAAGGCTTGGTAATTTCAAGCTGGCCTACTTTGCCGCGTCCTTGCAGGGTGGTTTCGTACATGCCCTCGGCGTAGGCCGGTGGCGTATTGAAGGTACCGGCGTTGGTGGCGCGCACGCGGTACACGAAGGTGCCTACATCCCGCAGCGCGGTGCCGTACAACACCACTCGGTCATCACGCACGTCGACGTAGTCCGGTTGCCAGTTGCTCAAATCGGTCTCGCCAATCGGCGCCTGCCAGGCGTCGGCTTCTTCGGTGTCTTCGCCGGTTTCAACGTACTCCGAATCGTCGCCTTCGCTTTCCTCGGTGCTGGCCGCTTCCGGCTCCGGCGGCAAGTTATACACAGGCTCGACGCCGCCCGGCAGCAGGTCGACCACCGCCACTTGTTGCACCTGATCACGGTCGGTGGCGCGCAAGCGCAGGCGCACCAGGAACTCATCGCCTACCGCGACCTTGCTGACTGGATTGCCTTTGAGGTCGAGGTATTCGTGGATGATTTCCAGGCCGCTGTTGATCGGCTTGAGGTTGGCGCCCTTGTCATAGCCCGCTTCGCTCAGCATGTAGAACGCCGCCGGGCCGTCGGATTTTTCCATCTGCAGTTTTTGCGTACCGGCAGGCACCGCCGCACGTGGCGGTTGGCCGGCCATCTGCAACAACTGTTGCTGCTTGTCGCTGAGCCATGCGGTGGCCTTGAGGGTCATGTCGCTTTGGGCGCGCTGGCCGTAATTGTCCAGGGCCCGCAGCAACAGTGCCGCCGACAGCGAGTTGTAGCGTTGCTCGTTGAGACGCTTGCCGAGTTTGTCCAGCAGGCTTGTCGGCACATCGTCGAGCATTTCCGGGAAGTGCCGCGCGAGCAAATGCAGGTGCTCGGCGTCGTGCACCAGCGGGTCGTAATACAGGCCGTCGCTGTTCCATTTATCCGACAGGGAAAGCCACGGCACCTTGCGGAACAAGGTATCGGCCTGACGATCCTGCTTGAGCAGCTTGTAGCTGGCAGCCAGGTACGCCGCGCCAATGTCGTTCTGCCAGGTGTCCTTGAAGTAGCTTTCGTAGCGCTCGCGGATATCGCTCAAGGCGCCGCTCACCAGAATCCCCTGACGGCTCAGGAGGTAACTGGCGTAGGCGCGGTTGCGCAATTCCGACAGGCCTTCGCTCGGGCCGTTGGCCAGGTCGGTGAGGTACGCGTTGGAACGTTGCAGCAGGTCTTCCGGCACCGGCAGCCCGCGCTCCCTGGCTTCGATCAGGAAGTCGGTGGCGTACAGGCTGGCATACGGCGCCACATCCGGGTTGGCCGCCCACAAGCCGAAACCGCCGGCCTGGTTCTGCCGTTGACGCAGCATGCGCACCGCACCGCTGAAAGCCTGCTCGGCCTCCGGCGCGTTACCACCCCAGATCAACGCCGGCATGGCCTTGGACACCAATTGCTCGGTGCAGGCGTAGCCATAGTCATCCAGGTAATGCTTGAGGCCGTTGGCCCATACCAGCGGCGAAGCGGCGACGCCCAACTGCACATCGCGCAACTGGCTGAACAGCTCGCGGGTCGGTTTCAGCTCTTTGCTGGCGCTGTCGAAACGGCCCAGGCTCAGGGCCACCCGATGCTCGCTCAAGGGTCGGATCGAAGTGGTTTCCGCCACCTGGATACGCTTGCCATCCGGCAGCACCGCGACGAAGCGCAAGTCGGCCGAGCCTAGGGTTTCCCCAACCTTGATCTTGAACTCGGCAACACCCTCCTTGCGCGGTTGCAGGGCCAGGGTGCTGGCCTTGTCGCCTTGCACCTGCAGGCCATCGCTGGTCTGCACTTCAAACTTCACGTCCGCCGCCGCGTCCAGGTTGCTGAACACCCCGGCGCTGACGCTGAACACATCCCCCGGTGCGACAAAGGCCGGCACGTTCGGCGTGATCACCAGCGGCCCGCGCACTTCGGTGTTGGCCTCGCTGACGCCCACGCTGTCGCTGTCCACGGCCACCGCAAACAGATGCAGCTTGCCATTGAAGCTGTCCGGAACCTGGTAGTGCAGCACAGTTTCACCGGCCGGCAAGTCCACCAGGCCAGACCACCAGGCCACAGGCGGCTGATGTTTACGCTTGAACGGGTTGAGGTGGTTGGCCAGGGCGCCTTCCGTATCGCCACCCGGCGCTGCCCCACTGAGCAGGCGGCTGAATTCCGGCAGGATCAGGTCAAGGATCTGACTGGTGCCGACCTCCAGTGCACGCTTCTGGAAGAAGAAGCCCAACGGGTCCGGCGTCTGGTAGCGCGCCACTTGCAGGATGCCTTCGTCCACCGCGTAGACCACTGCGCGGCCAGGGCGGTCGGCGTTGACCTTGATATCCAGGGTCTGCCCCGGCTCGATCTTCGCCGGGCCTTCGACTTTCAGCGCCATGCGCCGCGCGTCGAGGTTGATGCTGAACGGCACTACGCCGTAGGACAGCGGGCTCATGTAGACCTCGGACGAACCAATGTCCCGTACGAACTGCACGTTGACGTAGGCATTGCCCTCAAGCCCCGCAGGAACGCGGATGTGTTGCACGCTGTTGGTGCTGTCGGCCTTGAACCACTGCTGGGTGTAGACCTTGTCCCGCTCGATGGTGATCAACCCGGCGCCGGTGTACGGCGCGCGAATGCTGATGGCGATCTCATCACCGGTGGCGTAGCTGCGTTTATCCAGGCGCAGTTGCAGTTCGGCGTTGCGCTCCAGGGAGCGCGAGGTGTTGCCCCGGCCGGCGACGCTGTAGTCGATCTGGTTCAGCAGGTTGCCGTTGGCGTCCTTGAGTTGCAGGGTGAAATCGCCCGGGGTGCCGGTGTTCAGGGTTTGCTTGGCGCCGTCCTTGGTCATCACCAGCGGCGAGGCCGGCTGGCTGATGTTCTTGATGCGCGACTCGTATTTGTAGGTGCCGTTGGATTGCTTCACCAGCACCGAGACGTAGCGGTGCTCGACCACTTCACTGGTCAGGCCGTCGACTGCGACTGGCGTAAGGTCTGGCGCCACGGCCAGCCATTGCACTTCACGCGGGGCGTCCTTGGCGACGAAAGACAGCGAATCCTTGCTCTTCACACCCACCAGGTACGGCGCCGCCGACACTAGCAATGCGCTTTGTGCGGCGACGTTGCGACCGCCTTCGGCTTCGTACACCTGGGTCATCACTTGCAGGCGATAGGTGCTGTTGGCGAAGCGTTGCAGGTTCAGGTCCAGCACCGCCTGGCCATTGTCGTCGACGGTGGTTTCGGCCAGGTCTTCGGAGCTGGCTTCTTCCAGCGAGTCATTCAGGCGGAAGCGGTAATCCGGGTAGCGATCAAAGGCCGCGAGCGTGGGGCTCAGGGACATTTTCGCCGTGACGCGACGACCCGCCGCCGGAGCGCCGAACAAGTGCATCGCGGTGACCTTGGCCACCACCTGGTCCGGCGGGATCCAGCCCAGCACCGGTGTATCGTGCAGGCTCAGGCTGACTTTCATCCGGTCCGGTTCAAAGTCGCGGACCTTGAAGCTGACGCTGCCCAGGTCGGTACGACGCTGCTTCTCACCGATCAGTTGCAGGGTCGCGGTGTAATCGCCGGATGGCGCTACTTCGCTGCTTGGGAAATCGAAGGTTTCAAAACCGCTGGCCGACAGTTTCAACGGCTGGCGAATCACCTCAAGGCCACGGGGGTCGGTGATCTGCAACTCAACCGGCAGGCCTTGCAGGGCGCCTTTCCAGTCGCCGCTGCGCACGATCATGCCCAGGTGCGCGGTCTCGCCGGGCCGGTACAGGCCGCGATCGGTAAACAGGTAGGCGCTGAGGCGATTGATCGCACCGTCCTCTTCCAGGCCGCCTACATCAAAGCGTGACAAATCCAGCTGTTGCGACTGACGGGCAATCGGCAGGAAGGATTGGTCATTGCCGCGACTGACCACATACATCAACGGCGTTTTCTCACGGCGCAGTTCATCCAGCTTGGCGAAGTGCGCGTGACCTTCGGCGTCGGTATGGCCGCTGGCGACCGGCAAACCGTTGCGGCCGATGATATCGACCTGGGCGTCGGACACCGGCGAGCCGTTGCCGATGGACTGCACGTACACATCGTGGCTGCCATCGCTGGAGCGCTTGGCGATGATGCCCAAGTCGGTGACCACGATGAAACGCAGGTCGCTGGTGGTGTTGCGCGAGTAGTCGAAGGTGCGATCAGCCGGGTCGTCCTGCGGGCTCAGCTTGAGCACAAAAATCCCCCGGCGGCCGCCGTTGGCCGTGAGGTAGTTGCTCAGGTCGACGTTGTCGTAGACGGTTTTCGACGGGTCGCCAGCCGACAGCGGAATGTCCAGGCTCTGACGCTCCACCATCCGGTCGAAGTAGTCATTGGCAAAATTCGGTCGGGCAAAGCTGCCGCTGCTCTGGTCCACCAGGTGTTGCAACTGGTTGGGCAGCAGGCGCGCGATTTCCACATGGGCGCCGGGTACGCCACGGGCCATGAAGCCCAGGCGTTTTTCGCCGGTGAGGCTGAGCAGGGCGCCGTCGGACAGGAACTGCAGCGTGCGTGGATAAGCCGGCATGCTCACGAGAGAGGCTGTCGGATTTTTCGCCAGGTAGCCGCCGATGGCTTCCAGGTTGGCCGGCACCCGCACATACAGGGCGCGGCCCGGCGGGGCCTTGAACTTGAAGGCGTGCAGGGTATTCAGCGGTTCGACGCTCGGCACGTGGGTCAGCTTGACCTTGGTGCTGCTGGCCAGCAGTTTGTCGTCGATGTCTTGCAGGTTCCAGGGGCGGGTATCGTCCTCGGCTTTTTCCGGCAGCATCCAGGCCTGCACCTTGTTGGCGATGGTCTCGTCGGCCACGGCGCTGGAACTGCTGAACATCAACACCGGCTCGGGTTCGCCGCGCTCGTTGTCGACAAAGCTGACTTCGGCGCCGGTAAAGGTCAGGCGATAGCGGCCGGGCACGGTGACTTCGGCCACCAGCGGTGCCGAGCTGGGATTGCCGCCATCACGGGCCTTG
The DNA here is from genome assembly GCF_013386015.1 of Pseudomonas sp. B6001. NCBI lineage: Bacteria > Pseudomonadati > Pseudomonadota > Gammaproteobacteria > Pseudomonadales > Pseudomonadaceae > Pseudomonas > Pseudomonas sp. B6001. The sequence continues at coordinate 616,742 of NZ_JACAOX010000002.1, read as the reverse complement.
AGGCCTTCATCGAGCTTGGCGCTGACCGGGGTGCTTTCCAGTGGGGTGGCCAGGGCGGCAGAGCGCACAAAGGCGTTGAGCTTGTGTTCGTCGAAGGTGATTTCCGGGCGATTGGGCAGTTGCGCATCGCGGTAGGCCAAGCCTTTGCCGAGGGTGACCGAGGCACGTTTGCGTACGCTGTCTTCGTCTACCGGGTGGGAAAAGTGGAAGGTCGCTACCAGCTGTTTCTGCGTCGGGTTGCTCGGGTCCTGGTACAGCTCGTTTTGCGTCAAGGTGGCGCGGAACGGCTGGGTGGAGAATTGGCTGGTGTATTGGCTGAGCAGTACGCCGTCGGCCAACAGGGTTTTCTTGGCCAGGTCGATAGTGTAGTGGGCGTCGACGGGCCAGTCTTTTTCCGGGGTGAACACCAGGCTGCGGTCATCCGCCCAGCGCCAGGCGCCGGCGATGGCAGGCTTGAGGGTGATGCCTTCGGTGACCGGCTTGCCGATGGCTTCCAGCGGGGCCACTGATTCGGCGAAGCGCACCTGCAAGTTATCCACAACCGGCTGCGGCTGGGTGTAATCCGTCAGGTTGGGCTTGTGCAGCGAATAACCCACGGTGTGGGGCTGAGGCAGGTGGGAATACCAGTGCCAGCCGTAAAAGCCCGCGGCCAGCACGAGTACCAGGGCCAGCGCGCCGCCCGCAGCCTGGCGCGGATAAGCCCGGGCCTTGTGGCCGACGTTGACCAGGCCGTTGCCTGTGGCTTGCAGCCAGCGCGGCGGCTGCCACTGGCCGAACAGGCTGCGCGCCAGCCATCGAACGGCGCTGAACAGAACACTCACCACTGAGATCAAGGCCCCGAAAAAACGGCGGCTGGTCGCTTTTAACGAATCAAACATGGTGAGCATCCCTGGCAATGTGTCGCGTATCTTACACGTCTCTTTGATACAAAAGATGACGGCAAATGCGCCGCAAAGCTCAGGCTTGCTGTACGAAGGTGAGGCGTATCGCAAAACCGATCAAAAGACTGCCAAACAGCCATTGCTGAAGGCGCTGGGCGGACGGGCTGCGTTCCAGCCAGCGGCCGATTCTTGCGCCGGCCAATCCATAGCAACTGTCGAATCCCAGGCCGACCGCCACCAGAATCGCCCCCAACAGCGCAAACTGCGCCGTCACCGATGTGCCATGTGGATCAATGAATTGCGGCAGCAGCACGGAGCAGAACAGCAGCGCCTTGGGGTTGAGCAGGTTGGTCAGCAACCCCCGCTGGAAGGCTTCGCGCCAGGCATGCGCCGGTGCCGTGCTGTGCTCGGCGTTCAGGTTGGGCAGCAGGTTTGAGCGCAGGCACTGCACGCCGATCCACAGCAGATACGCCGCACCGCCCAGGCGCACCACATCGAAGGTCCAGGGTGCGACCTTGAACAGGGTCGCCAGGCCCATCCCCGCCAGCGCCACGTGGCAGGCTCGCGCCAGGCCCAAGCCGCCTGCGGTTGCCAGTGCCATCGCCTTGCCCTGGCGGGCGCCGGTTTGCAGCAGCAGGATCATGTCCGGGCCGGGCAGCAGGTACACCACTGCCAACGCGACTAAAAACAACCAGAGTTCTGCCATGTGCCTGCCCCTTGCGGTAGGTGATTCGTAGGGCAATTTTAGGGGCGAAGGCCGGGGCAGGTGCTTGCGTAGTCAGATGGAAAAGCGTCTAGTCTTGGCACAATCTGCCACTTTTTTCGGGCGAAACATTTCACTTATGCCAAATCTGAAGCTGGACGCATTTGACCGCAAGATTCTTGAAGCCCTGCAACGGGATGGCCGGCTGAGCAACGTGCAACTGGCGGACGAGATTGGCCTGTCGGCCTCGCCCTGCTTGCGGCGTGTGCGGCTGCTGGAAGAGGCCGGGGTGATTCGTGGTTATCAGGCAAGCCTGGACCGGGATGAAGTCGGGTTGGGGCTGACGGTGTTTGTCGGGGTGAAAGTGGAGCGGCATAACGACGAACAGGCGGAGGCGTTTCGGTTGGCGGTGACGGCGCTGCCCCAGGTGATTTCGGCGTTTCTGGTGTCGGGGGAGTCGGATTTCCTGCTGCAAGTGGTGGTGCCGGACTTGCGCGGGTATGAACGGTTCCTGACCGGGAGCTTGTTGAAGTTGCCGGGGGTGAGTGATATCCGCAGCAACTTCGCGATTCAGACGGTGAAGACGCCCGGGGCATTGCCGCTGAGTCACCTTCCCGGCTAGATCGTTCCCACGCAGAGCGTGGGAACGATCAGATAAGAATGCTGGTTGTGGCGAGGGAGCTTGCTCCCGCTGGGCTGCGTAGCGGCCCCAAAATCCTGGGAGCGCTGCGCACTCTAGCGGGAGCAAGCTCCCTCGCCACTGGGGTTGTGTGGATTTGGGGAGGAAGGTGGTCGTCAGGTCCACCAGTAGCGCACGAGATGAAAGAAGATCGGCGCGGCAAAACACACTGAATCCAGCCGATCCAGCATCCCGCCGTGGCCCTCGATCATGTGCCCCCAATCCTTCACGCCCCGGTCGCGCTTGATCGCCGACATCACAATCCCGCCCGCAAACCCCAGCAGGTTGATCAGCAGCGCTATCAGGAACGACTGCCAGGGATTGAACGGCGTGGTCCACCACAGCGCCGCGCCAATCAGCGACGACAGCAGAATCCCGCCGACAAACCCTTCCACGGTTTTAGACGGCGACAAGTTGGGCGCGATCTTGTGTTTGCCGAACAGCTTGCCGCACACGTACTGCAACACGTCCGACAGTTGCACCACGATCACCAGGTAGGCAATCAGCAGCAGGTTGCGGCCTTCGTAGCCGACGATATCCAGGGTCAGCAGCGCCGGCACGAAGGACACACAGAACACCGCGATCATCAGCCCCCATTGCACCTTCGATGCCCGTTCCAGGAAGTGCGTACTGTCGCCGCCCAGTGACGCGAGGATCGGCAACAGCAGGAACACGTACACCGGGATGAAGATCGAGAACAGCCCGTACCAGTCGAAGTAGATCAGCAGGTATTGCAGTGGCAGCGCCAGGTAGAAGGCCGCCACCAGCGCCGGGTAATCGCTTCGCCGGGTCGGCGTGAGTGTGAGGAATTCCCGCAGGGCATAGAACGACACGGCGTAAAACAGCAGGATCACCGCGCCGGTGCCGAGCCAGAACGCCACGCCGATCACCACCACCATCACCCACCACGCATTGATGCGGGCGTTGAGGTTGTCGATCACCGCGTTGGGTGTGCCACGGGTGCGCAGTTTGAGGATCAGGCCGATCAGCGAGGCGAGCACGAGGATCGCGCCGATCCCGCCGAACAACATCAGGGTTTGGCTATCCATCTCAGGAATGCTCCGGGGCAAGGGCGAGCAAGGCGTCGCGGGTGCGGGCGAGGAACAGCGCCTTGTCTTCGCCGTCCTCCAGTTGCAGCGGTGCGCCGAAGCTGGTGGTGCACAGTAAGGGCAGCGGCAGCACACGGCCCTTGGGCATGACCCGGTTGAGGTTGGCGATCCACACCGGGATCAATTCGGCTTGTGGATAACTCTTGGCCAGGTGATACAGCCCGCTTTTGAACGGCAACAGGCCGTCTTCCAGGTTGCGCGTGCCCTCGGGAAAGATGATCAGCGAGTCGCCGTTTTCCAGGGCCTGAAGCATCGGCGCCAGAGGGTTATCCACAGGGTCCTTGCGCTCGCGGTCGATCAGCACGCCGTTGAACACCCGGTTGATGATGTAGCGGCGCAGGGCGCTGGTGTTCCAGTAGTCGCTGCCGGCCACCGGGCGGGTGAATTTACGCAGGTTCTGCGGCAACGAGGCCCACAGCAGCACGAAATCGCCGTGGCTGCTGTGGTTGGCGTAGTAGATGCGTTGCACCGGCACCGGCGCGCAGCCAAGCCACAGGCTGCGGGCGCCGGTGACGGTGCGGGCCATGGAGGTAATCAGGGTGGCGACCACGGGTTCGAACATGGGGATTCCTTATCCGGCGAAGGGCAGCCAGGGGCTGGCCAGGATGACGGCCACGGTCAGCAGCACTTGCGCCGCCAGCAGGTAGGCTTGCTTGCGCAACAGTTTCAGGGCGCCGCGACGGCGCTCGGTCCAGGGGCGGCCTGCGCGTTTGGCGGATTGCAGGCCAAGGGTTTGCATGGCCTGGTCGAAGTCGGGCGTGCGGTCGGTGTCGCGGGCGAGCAGGGCGAACAGGTCGGCGTCGAAGGCCACCCGCAACGCCCAATATTTTTCCAGCAGCCCGAGCACAATCATCCACAGGCTGAGGATCAGGCAGACCGGCGTGATGCTGGCCATCAGCAGTTGAGCGAGGCCGAACAGTACGCCGAGCAGGGTCAGGCCTGTGGATAACTGATCCAGGGAACGGCCCCGCCGCAGCAGGCTGGCGACGACCTGTAATTCCATATCAGCGGGCATGGGCTAAACCCTCCAGGGCTTCACGGTGCGCGGAATGCAGGACCACACGTGGGCGTGCTGTACGAATAATAGCCACCGCCTCGTCGACATTGCCTGCGCGCCCGGTATGTAGCAGCCATGCAGCCACGGCGGTGGCGCTGCGTGAGTAACCGAGGGCGCAGCACACCAGCAAGGGTCCGGCTGAGCGTAGCCGCTCTATCGCTTGGGCGGCTTCCACGCATTGCGCTGCAGTGGGCGCCGTCAGGTCGAGCACTGGCAGGCTGTAGTAGGCGCGACCCTGTGGATTAATCGGCAATTCGGCGCACAGATCGACCACCGCCTTGAATGATCCCAGCTCACCGCTGGTGGGAATTCGCCCCAGCCAAACGTTATCCACAACCTGATCGGGCTGTGGATGTCTACGTGTCCACAGGCGGGAATTGATCCAGGCGGCCACCAGATAAGGCGCCAACAACCAGCGCGCCGCCGGAGTGAGTCGTCCGTCGGCGCGTTTCTGAAATCCTGCAACGCCCAGTACCAGGTAATTCGCCTTCATCAAGCCAAGGGATACCGCCGGCCAAAGCAGCCACAACCAGCCGCCGCCAAGGGAAAACGCCAGGATCAAACACACCAGCGACCCGAAGCCATAGCGCAGCCCCAGCCGCCAACGCTGGCGGTCCCTGGTAAGCTGGGCATTCAGCAGCGGGCTCGGATGTTCCAGCGGCCACAGCCACACGCACAGCCAGCCGGCGAGGGCGCCTGTGGGTAAGTCAATAAAGTGATGTTGATAAGTGGTCAGCACCGAAAGGCCGATCAACGCGAACCAGCCATGCACCAGCCAGCGCCACAGGCCCTGGCTATGCCGCTGATACATTATCCATAGCACCACCAGCAGCGCGATGTGCAATGACGGCGCCTGGTTGAACGGCTTGTCGAACCCGGCGAGTACCGCAAACAGCCAGCCAAACACGCCGTCCAGCGCCGGCCTTTCAAAGGTGAAGCGCAAGGGCCAGATCAGGAAGCAGGTGACGGCAATCACTTGGGCCGTCAGCAGGCGCAAGGCATGTTGTTTCAGTTCATGGCGGGTGCTTGGCAGTAGCAGGGAGAAACCGTAGAGCAGGTCGATCGACCAGTAGGGCACGATGGTCCAGGCCCAGAACGGGATATGGGTTTCCCAGCCGAACACCATCGTGCCCACGTCGCTGCGCTGGCTGGTGACCCACGTGGCAAAGCCGTAGGTGCTGAAAAACAGCGGCGCCAACAGCAGCAGCCACAGCACCGCCGGTTTTAACAGGCCCGGTTCACGCATGGGTCAGACTCGCTGTGCCAGGGACACGCTGAAAATCCCCCACTCATCCACACGCTGGGTGATCTTGCGGAAACCGGCGGCTGCCACCAGTTGATCCATTTCCGCCTGGCTGCGTCGGCGCATTACCCAGGCCTGGCCCTGGCGGTGGCTGGTGAGGGCGCGGGCGATAAGTTCCAGTTGCGGGTGCCACGGTTGGCCGGTGTACACCAGATAACCACCGGGCTCCACGGCTTCGGCCAAGCCCGCGAGCGAGCCACCGACCATCGCGTTATCCGCGAACAGTTCATATAGCCCGGACACCACCGCCAGCGTCGGCTTGGGTTCCAGCGCCGCAAGGTCCGCCCGGTCAAACGCATCGCCTTTGACGAACTGGGCGATATCTCCCAGCCCTTTTTCACGAATCAGCGCGCCACCGTCGCGCACGTTGATGTCGCTGTAGTCCCGCAGCAGGATCGATTCCGGCAACGGCGAAACGCCCTGCAAGGCTTCCAGTATGTACCGACCATGCCCGGCGGCGATGTCGACGATGCGCACTTACCGCTGCTTGGCCATCGCCAGGCGCAGCAGCTCTTCCACGTTCAACTTGCGCTGACGAATACCGCGCCAGCCGATGGAGTTCAGGTAGTTGGTGTCGATCATCCGCCCCAGCCCGCCTTTGCCGGTGGGTTTGTTGCGGTATACGTAGTCCAGGGTGCTGCCGGAGTCGAAGCCGGTGTCGAAACCGAGCTTCACGCCATCCGACAGTTTGCTGCCCAGGCCCATGCTGGCGCGGGTCATGCGCCAGTACAGGTCGCGCAGGGAGTTGCGTGGCAACGGCGCGGCGAGGGACTCGGATTCGGCGCAGGTCAGGCCGATCTTGTCGGCGTCCAGCAAGTTGGCGCGGTCCAGCGGGTGTTCGAAGTTCTGCAGGATAAAGCGCCGGGCGCTGCTCAAGGCCACGGCACGATCACGTTCACCGAGGGTGTCGTGGAAGAAGCCGGGGAGGATGTGCAGCTCTTTCTTCAAGCTGCCGAGGCGGTCGAAAAACTGCTGCTGGGGTTTGCGGTGCACCACAAAGTCCGAGCCGGAGATCAGCAGTTGGGTCGGTACCTGAATTGCCTGGGCATCGGCTACAACCCGGTCGGCCGCTTCGTACAGGCCCAGCAGCACATTCACGGAAATGGCTTTGGTGATCAGCGGATCACTGTCGTAGGACGCCACGCGCTCCGGGTCATGGCTCAGGAACTTGGCCTTGACGTAGCTGTTGACGAAAAAGTTGCCGCGAAACTTGCGCATCAACGCCAGGCCCGGCCGGGCGAAGGGCACGTAGAGCTTGACCTTGAATGCGGGGGAGGCGAGTACCAGCGAGCGAATCTTCGGCGCGTAGTCGTGCACCCAAGTGGCCGCGATCACCGCGCCGACGCTTTGGGCGATCACCGCGAGGTTTTCTTCCTCAATGTTGTAGGTGGCGCCGATATGGTCAACGAAGGTCTGCACATCCCGCGCGCTGGTGGCGAAGCTCGGGCTGTCGCCGCGCGCGCCGGGGGATTGGCCGTGGCCACGGGCGTCCCAGGCGAAGAAGTCGAACTCCGGCAGGTTCAGCTCGTCCACCAGGTGGGCGATACGACCGGAATGCTCGTGGCCGCGATGGAACAGCAAGATCGCCTTGCGCGGCGCAAAGCCCGCGGGTGCGGTGGCGGGCCAATGACGGTAGAAAAGCTCCACCCCGTCATGGGTGCTGAAGGTGTGCTCTTGCTGTTCACGCATCGCAAAATCCTTATGCAGAAGGGGAGGTGTTCGTTTCTTCTTTCAAGCCTTGGCGCACACGGTTGACCAGGGTGTAGGCCAGCAACGCCGCGACCAGCCACATCACCGCATCGACCCAACCGGCACCCAGCCAACCCAGCGCCACGCCGGTGGCCAGCACCCCGAGCACAAACGCCCGATCGCTCTTGCCCATCGGGCCGTCGTAGCGCCGCGAGGCCCCGACCATCGGCCCGAGCACGCCGGCGTATTCGCTGAACACCGCCAGCAGCGTCACCAGCAACACCGGCGCCAGGCTGACCTCGGGGATCAGCGCAAACGGCAGGATCAGTGCGCTGTCGGCGATCACGTCGCACAGTTCATTGAGGTAGGCGCCGAGTCGCGACTGCTGGCCGAATTCCCGGGCGAGCATGCCGTCGATGGCATTGAGGGCCATGCGCAGGATCATCCACAGCGGGATCAGCGCAAACAGCCACACATGTTGTGCGAAGCCGGCAATCAGCAATCCCACCAGCAGAGAAACCACCCCGGCCAGCACGGTGATCTGGTTGGCGGTGGTGCCGTTGTCGTAGAGGCGCTGCACCAGCGGGCGCAGCAGGTTCTGAAAACGCGGTTTAAGCTGATAGATCGAAATCATGGGGAGTGACGCTTCCTTGTCCGTAAGCCCGCGAAAAACTCTGGGGAGTGTGCCGATTTATCACCGCTGAAACCAGTGATGGCTCGTGTTTCTGGGGCTTTCGTCACTATCTGTGTGAAACCAAACAAAAATTTCACGCTTCGGGTTATAGAGTAACTAATTGTTTCTGGGTGGGCGTTTGGGGATGCGAGTGGATCTAGACGCTGATGACGTGGCCATCGAAGGGCTGCCGCGTTTTCAGCAGGGGTTGTTTCATGCCCGCCGGTTAAGGCAGGCCGGCATTGGCCTGACGGTGCTGGCGGTCGGCGGCTGGATGCTGGCGCTGTTTGTGGCGCTGTTCGCCCCGCTGTCGATCTGGCCGGTGGTGCTGATCAACTGCGCCTCGGCGTTGCTGGTGCTGGTGGCTGGCTTGCAATCGGCGTGGTGGGTCGCGGATTGGCGGGCCATGGCGCTGGAGGAGCCGGCTGCACGGCTGATCGAACCGCCGCTGCCACAAGAAGAACCTGGCTGGCTAAACCGGCAGTTCGGTCGCGTCGGTAACGGCTTGCTGGTGCAAATTGGCGCACCGGTGTTCTGGCTGTGCGGCTGGTCGTTGCTGGCATTCTTCAGCGTTCTGGAATTCTGGAGCTTGACCTTGCCCGCCGCGGCGCTGGGCCAGGCTGCCAGTGTGGGCGCCGCCATTGCCTTGGCACTGGCATTCGGCTTGCTGGTGTTTGAACGGCGCATGGCCCAGGAAAGCACCGCCCAATGGCCGGAAGCCGCGCAACTCGCGCAACTGAGCCGGGTGGCGATTATTTGCCTGGTGATCAGTGCGATTTGTCTGCTGTTTGCCGGTGAAGAATCCGTGTGGCCATTGCGCCTGGCCGTGTTGATCGGCCTGTTGCCGGCCCTGGTGGCGCTGGAGTTTCTGCTAAGAGGCCTGCTGTCGTTGTTCAGCCCGCGCCAGGAGCGGCTTGAACCGCGCCTGATGGCGCAAAGTTTTATCGCCGGGATGCTGCGCTGGCCGCCGCAACCGTTGCTCGCCTTGCAGCACGAACTGCACAACCGTTTCGGCATCGACCTGCGGCAGATCTGGGCCTTCACCTATATGCGCCGGGCATTCCTGCCAGTGCTGGTGGTGGTGCTGGCCGTAGGCTGGTTGCTGACCGGCGTGCATGAAGTCGCCCTGCAAAGCCGTGGGATCTATGAACGCTTTGGCAAGCCGGTGGAGGTCTTCGGGCCTGGCCTGCATGCCGGTTTGCCGTGGCCGCTGGGTCGCGTACTGAACGTGGAAAACGGCGTGGTCCATGAGCTGGCCACCAGCGTTGGCGAAGCGGCAAACACCGACGTCGCTCCGGCCGAGGGCCCGGCGCCGCTGATCGCCAACCGCCTGTGGGACGCCAGCCATGTGAATGACAAATCCCAGGTGATCGCCAGCAGCAGCGGCGACAAGCAGAGCTTCCAGATCGTCAATATGGACGTGCGCTTTGTGTACCGCATCGGCTTGACCGACCAGGCCGCACTCGCCGCCACCTATAACAGCGCCGATGTGCCCACGCTGATCCGCAGCACCGCCAGCCGCATCCTGGTGCACGAGTTTGCCTCGCGAACCCTTGATGAATTGCTGGGTGAGGAACGCAACAGCCTCGCCGATGAAATTGGCCAGGCGGTGCAAGCGGACCTGAAGAAACTCGACAGCGGCGTGGAAATTCTCGCCACCGTGGTGGAAGCCATTCACCCGCCCTCCGGTGCGGCGAATGCCTACCACGCGGTGCAAGCTGCGCAGATCGGCGCCCAGGCGCTGATTTCCCGGGAGCGCGGCGCTGCCAGTGAGCAGACCAACCAGGCGTTGCTGCAAGCCAGTACCGCCCGCGACCAGGCCCAGGCCACGGCCCATGAAGTCAGCGCCGGCGCCCAGGCAGCAGACCTGCGTTTCAGCGCCGAACAAAAGGCCTATCAACAAGCCGGCCAGGCGTTCGTGCTGGAGCAGTACCTGAGCCAACTGAGCCAGGGCCTGGCTCACGCCAAGTTACTCATTCTTGATCATCGCCTGGGCGCCAGTGGCGCACCGACCATCGATCTGCGTTCCTTTACCTTACCGGCCGACCCTGCGGTGCCGCGTAAAGCCGTTCAATAAGGAGTTCATCTGTTGAGCGCTCATTCTCACGATCACGCAGGCCATGGTCACCACCACGGCCACCATCATCACCATCATGGCGATGAACACGAAGCCGGCCCGTTCCCCTGGCGGCGTATGGGCTGGGCGGTATTGCTCGTGCTGTTCGCGGTCGCCGCGGCGAGCCTGGTGCAGGTGCGTTCCGGTGAAGCCACGGTGATTACTCGCTTCGGCAACCCGTCGCGGGTATTGCTGGAGCCGGGCCTGGGCTGGCGCTGGCCGGCGCCGTTCGAGGCGGCGATTCCGGTGGACCTGCGCCTGCGCACCACCTCCAGCGGTTTGCAGGATGTGGGCACCCGCGATGGCCTGCGGATCATCGTGCAAGCCTACGTGGCCTGGCAGGTGCAGGGCGACCCCGACAACGTGCAGCGCTTTATGCGTGCGGTGCAGAACCAGCCGGATGAAGCGGCGCGGCAGATTCGCACCTTTGTCGGCTCGGCGCTGGAAACCACCGCCGCCAGTTTCGACCTGGCCAACCTGGTGAACACCGATGCCAGCCAGGTGCGCATTGCCGATTTTGAAGCGCAGTTGCGCCAGCAGATTGATCAACAATTGCTCACCACCTATGGCGTGCGTGTGGTGCAGGTGGGTGTCGAACGGCTGACCTTGCCCTCGGTGACCCTCGCCGCCACCGTCGACCGCATGCGCGCCGAGCGCGAGACCATCGCCACGGAACGAACCGCCGTGGGCAAGCGTGAAGCGGCGCAGATCCGTTCGGCCGCCGAGCGTGATGCGCGGATCGTCCAGGCCGACGCCACGGTGAAAGCCGCCGACATCGAAGCGCAATCCCGGGTCGAAGCCGCGCAGATTTATGGCCGTGCCTACGCCGGCAATCCGCAGCTGTATAACCTGCTGCGTTCCCTCGACACCCTTGGCACAGTGGTCACGCCGGGCACCAAGATCATCCTGCGAACCGATGCCGCGCCTTTCCGCGCGCTGGTGGATGGGCCGAAGGATGTCCAGCCATGAGTGAGCGGGAAAGCCTCGACAGCCCGTGGATCCAGGCTGGACGGCTGACGTTCCTGGCGCTGTATGCGGTGACGGTATTGGCCGCGCTGGCGTGGGCGTTTTCCAACGTGCGCCAGATCGACCCGCAGAACCGCGCCGTGGTGTTGCACTTCGGTGCGCTGGACCGGATCCAGAATGCCGGGCTGCTGCTGGCCTGGCCGCGTCCGTTCGAGCAAGTGGTGCTGTTGCCCGCCGCGGACCGGGTGATCGAGCGCCGGGTGGAAAACCTGCTGCGTTCCGATGCGGCCACCCAAGCCGATCGCGTGGCCAGTTTTGCCACACCGCTGAGCGATGCCCTGGCCGGCTCCGGTTACCTGCTGACCGGCGATGCCGGCGTGGTGCAACTGGATGTGCGGGTCTTCTACAAGGTCACCGAGCCCTACGCGTTTGTGTTGCAGGGCGATCACGTGCTACCCGCGCTGGATCGACTGGTCACTCGCAGCGCCGTGGTGCTGACTGCGGCGCGGGATCTGGATACGATTCTGGTGGCGCGCCCCGAGTTGATCGGCGCCGACAACCAGGCCGCCGAACGCCGCGAACGGCTGCGTGGCGACCTGGTGCGCGGCATCAATCAACGCCTGGCTGACCTGGCGTCCACCGGCCTTGGCCTGGGCATCGAAGTCACCCGGGTCGACGTGCAATCGAGCTTGCCGGGCCCGGCGGTCAATGCCTTCAACGCAGTGCTGACCGCCAGCCAGCAAGCCGACAAGGCGGTGGCCAATGCGCGCACCGACGCCGAAAAACTTACCCAGACCGCCAACCAGGACGCCGACCGCGCCGTGCAAGTGGCTCACGCCCAGGCCAGCGAACGGCTGTCCAACGCCCAGGCGCAAACCGCTACCGTCGCCAGCCTGGCCCAGGTCCAAGACCCAGGCCTGTTGCTGCGCCTCTACCGCGAACGCCTGCCGAAGATTCTCGGGCAGGCCGGCTCCGTGACCACGGTTGACCCTAAAGACGATTCCCGCCTGATCATTCAGGGAGCCGAACAATGACCGCCCACGCAGCCCCGATGCTCTCATCGGCCGAACAACGCAGCGCCGCCCGGCAACTGACCCTGGCGATGCTCGCCCTGGGCCTGCTCAGCCTGGGCCTGGTATGGCGCTGGCTGGCGCCGGACCAGACCGGCGTGAGCCAACTGCTGTTGGGCGTCGCCTCATTGCTGGTGGCCGTGCCCGTGATGCGCTCGGCCTGGTACAGCCTGCGGTATCCAAGTTTGCATGGCATCACCGACCAACTCATTGCGCTGGCGATGCTCGGCGCCTGGGCTACCGGTGACCTGCTGACCGCCGCGCTGCTGCCGATCATCATGATCTTCGGCCATGTGCTGGAAGAGCGCAGCGTCATCGGCTCCCAGGAAGCGATTCATGCCCTGGGCAAGCTGACCCGTAGCCACGCACGGTTGGTGCAGGCGGACGGGACGATCCTGGAAGTGGACAACGGCATCCTGAAGACCGGCGATATCGTCGAAGTGCGCGCCGGTGACCGCGTGCCCGCCGACGGCGTGGTGCTTTCGGGCCAGGCCAGCCTGGACACCGCGCCAATTACCGGTGAATCGGTGCCGCTGGAAGCGAGTATCGGCGTGCAGGTGTTTGGTGGCGCGATCAACCTCGACGGTTTGCTGCGCCTGGAAGTGACCCGCACCGGCAATGAGTCGACGCTGGGTAAAGTCATCGCCCTGATGCAGAGCGCCGAACGTTCCAAGCCGCCGATCACCCGATTGCTGGAGCGCTACGCCGGCAGCTACATGGTGCTGGTGTTGTTGCTGGCGGCGGTCACCTGGTTTGTCACCAATGACGCCCAGGCGATGCTCGCGGTGCTGGTGGCGGCGTGCCCGTGTGCTTTGGTGTTGTCGGCGCCGGCCACGGCAATTGCGGGCATTGCGGTGGCGGCGCGTCACGGCATTCTGATTCGCAGCTCGGCGTTTCTCGAAGAGCTGGCGGACCTGACGTCCCTGGTGGTCGACAAGACCGGCACCCTGACGTTTGGCACCCTGCGTTTGCAGTCCATCGACACCCGCGAGCCGGATCGGCAAGCACTGCTCAATCTGGCGGCCAGCCTCGGCTCGGCCAGCAGCCACCCGGTCAGCCGGGCGTTGGCGGGGCTGGCGACTCAGGAACACATGCTGGTGTTGTCGGATATTCGCGAGCGGCAGGGCCTCGGTGTGGTCGCCCAGACCGGGCAGGGCGAAGCCGCCCTCGGCCGGCCGGAATTGTTTGAGCAACTGGGCATCACGACCACGGCGGTCCCCAATCACGACGGCCCGATTGCCGGGCTTGCGTTGAACGGGCAGTTCCTTGCCTGGCTGTTGCTGGCGGACAGCGTGAAACCTGAAGCGCGCCAGGCGATGAAAGAGCTGCGTGAATTGGGCCTGGGGCGCCAACTGCTGCTGACCGGCGACCGCCAGAGCGTGGCCGACAGCCTGGCGTTGGAAGTGGGCATCAGCGACGTCGAAGCCCAGGCGTTGCCGGAGGACAAACTCAATCGCGTGCTGGGGGAAATCGGCAGCGGTTTCCGGCCGATGGTGGTGGGCGACGGGATCAACGATTCCCTGGCGCTCAAGGCGGGTGTGGTCGGTGTGGCGATGGGCGCGGGCGGGGCGGATATCGCGCTGGCATCGGCGGACGTGGTGCTGATCGGCAGCGACCTGCGGCGCCTGGGCACGTGCGTACGCTTGAGCCGCCAGTGCCGGCACACGCTGCAGGTCAACGTGATCATCGGCCTGGGCTGGACGCTGGCCATCGTGGTGTTCGCCGCATTTGGCTGGCTGGGCGCGGCGGGAGCGATGATTGCGGCGGTGCTGCACAACCTCAGTACGCTGCTGGTGCTGGGCAATGCGGGGCGTTTGTTGCGGTTCCAGGAGCCGCTATTGAAACTCGAGGAATAAATTTTTCAGTCGCGCTGTAACGCCATGGGGGGACCTCACTCTAGTGCTATGTCGAGACTGAACAATCCGTTCAGACCGGCTCCACTACCGATCATGAGGAATACACAATGAACATCAAATCCGCTGCTGCTGGTGCCGCCCTCGCTATCGCCGCTGCTGGCATGTTTGCCGGTGTTGCCACTCAGGTACAGGCAGCAGACGCCCAGGTCCATTGCTATGGCGTCAACGCCTGCAAAGGCCAGAACGACTGCAAAACCAAAGACCACGCCTGCAAAGGCATGGGTTCTTGCAAAGGCCAGGGCTTCCTGTCGATGAGCAAGGCGATGTGCGACCAGAAAGGCGGCAAAGTCGGCGAATAACCGACAACCGAGTGCAACCGCAGCGGGCACCCCCTCCGCTGCGGACACTTTCCCCAGGAGTGTTTTTATGTCCGCTTCCCTTCCGAGTCTGGGTTACGGCCTGGGTTTACGCAGCGAGTACTACCAGCAGATCCTTGAACAATCGCCGGCCGTGGATTGGTTCGAAGTGATCTCCGAGAATTATCTGGTGCAGGGCGGCAAGGCTTTGTACTACCTGGATGCGATAGCCGAGCGTTATCCCCTGGTGATGCATGGCGTGTCCCTGTCTATCGGCGGGCCCCATGCCCTCGATACCGATTACCTGAAACAACTCAAGCAGCTCTCCGAGCGCATCCGGCCGGCGTGGATTTCCGATCACCTGTGCTGGAGCCGTGGCAACGCGCACCAGTTGCATGACTTGCTGCCGCTGCCCTACACCGAAGAAAGCCTGTACCACGTCGCCGCTCGCGTACGGCAGGTGCAGGATGTGTTGCAGCGTCCTTTCGTGCTGGAAAACGTCTCCAGCTACGTGCGCTCCAAGGCGGATGAGTTTACCGAATGGGAATTTCTCAACGCCCTGACCCATCTCACCGGCTGCCAGTTGCTGCTGGACGTGAATAACGTCTACGTCAGCTCGCGCAATCACGGGTTCGACGCCTGGGAATTTATCCGCAACCTGCCGCCCGAAAGCATCCGCCAACTGCACCTGGCCGGGCATATGGATTACGGCGACTACGTGATCGACACCCATGACCATCCGGTATGCGATCCGGTGTGGGCGCTGTATCAGCGGACCCTGGAGCACCTCGGGCCAGTCTCGACCTTGCTCGAACGCGATGACCATTTCCCGCCTTTCCAGGAGCTGCTCGACGAGTTGAACAAGGCCCGCGAACTGGGCGCGAGCGCGCTGGACAGGAGAGCGTTATGCGCCTGATCGATTGGCAATTGGCCTTTGAGCGGCATTTGCTGGCCGAGTCTTTCACTGCCAGCAACAGCTTCAGCGCCACCTTGATCGGCGGTCCGACCCTGGATGTCGAGACGGGCCTGGCGATTTACCACAACGCCTATCACGCCCGATTGCAGGAGGTGCTGCGCGATGACTTCAGCGCCGTCTGGTATTGGCTGGGGGACGAGGAGTTTGCAGCGTTGGGTTCGGCCTATATCTGCCGTTATCCCTCGGCCCATTACAGCCTGCGCTGGTTTGGCGAGCGGTTCCCCGGGTTTATCGTTGAGCATTATGGCGAGCAAGGTTTGGCGCCTGCCGAGCTGGCGCGGCTCGAGTGGGCATTCACCCTGGCCTTTGATGCACCGCAGGGCGAGCCGTTGACCCTGCAAGACATGGCAACGCTGCCGCCCGAAGACTGGCCAGGGCTGCAGGTGCAGTTGGTGCCCTCGGTGCAGCAGGTGCTGTGTGATTTCAACAGCCTGGGCATCTGGCGTGCGAGCAAGGGCGAGTGGGACTTTCCCGGCAGCGAAGCCCTGCCGTTGGCGCAGGTGTGCCTGGTCTGGCGCCATCAGAATGTCTGCCAATACCGCAGCGTTGAACCGGCGCAAGCCAGCGCGCTGACAGGCATGGTCGCCAACGGTTGGAGTTTTTCCGAACTGTGTGCCGAGTTGGCAGTCACTTACCAGGAGGGCGCGCCATTGCAAGCGGTTACCTGGCTGAAACAGTGGGTCCAGGAGGGTTTGCTCCAGCGGCGGGCACCATAGAAAGGCGCTATTGTTTCGATAGCCTGCTAATTTTTCCGTGGATGGTCTACCCTCATTTCAGACGTCTGAAACAAGGGGGGACTACTCATGCTCGCGCAACTTCCACCGGCCTTACAGAATCTCAAGCTACCGCTGCGTCTTCGACTCTGGGACGGCCATGAATTCAACCTGGGCCCGGATCCCAGCGTCACCATTGTGGTCAAGGACCCCATGATGGTTTCAACGCTCAGCCATCCGACGCTCGACTCACTGGGCGAAGCTTTCGTCGAGGGCAAACTGGAGCTGGAAGGCTCCATTTCCGAAGTGATCAGGGTCGTTGACGAGTTGAGTCATGCCCTGGTTGATGACGACGAGGGGAGTCGTCCGGTGCGCTCGATCCACGACAAGGCCACCGACGCAGCGGCTATTTCCTACCATTACGACCTGTCCAACGAGTTCTACCAGCTGTGGCTGGACCGCGACATGGCCTATTCCTGCGGGTATTTCGAAACCGGCAGCGAATCCCTTGATCAAGCCCAACAAGACAAATTCCGCCACCTGTGCCGCAAATTGCGGCTGCAGCCGGGGGAGTATTTGCTCGACGTGGGCTGCGGTTGGGGTGGGCTGGCGCGGTATGCCGCGCGGGAATTCGGGGTCAAGGTGTTCGGTATCACCCTGAGCAAGGAACAGCTGGCGCTGGCCCAGGAGCGGGTGAAGGCCGAAGGCCTGGAAGACCAGGTAGAGCTGACGCTGCTCGACTACCGCGACTTGCCCCAGGATGGCCGGTTCGACAAGGTGGTGAGCGTGGGGATGTTTGAACACGTCGGCCACGCCAACCTGGCGGAGTACTGCAAGATTCTCTACGGCGCGGTGCGTGAGGGCGGCCTGGTGATGAACCACGGGATTACCGCCAAGCACATTGATGGCCGGCCCGTGGGCCGTGGCGCCGGGGATTTTATCGAGCGTTATGTGTTTCCCAATGGCGAGTTGCCGCATCTGTCGATGATGACCGCCGAGATCAGCGACGTGGGCCTGGAAGTCGTCGATGTCGAAAGCCTGCGCCTGCATTACGCGCGCACGCTGGATCACTGGAGCGAGCGCCTCGAAGACAACCTGGAAGCGGCGGGCAAGATGGTGCCGGAGCAAGCCTTGCGCATCTGGCGCCTGTACCTGGCCGGCTGTGCGTATGCGTTTGCCCGGGGCTGGATCAACCTGCATCAGATTCTGGCGGTGAAACCCCATGCCGATGGTAGCCATGAGCTGCCGTGGACGCGGGATGACCTGTACCAGTAAGCAATGGTACCGGTGATCTAAAAGGTGGGAGCGGGCTTGCTCGCGAAGGCGTTGTATCAGAAACACATTCAGTGACTGACACTCCGCTTTCGCGAGCAAGCCCGCTCCCACATTGGGTTCGGTGCAAGCCTTACAAAATTGGAGAAATCAGCCGCGCGATCCGCATGCCCAATTGTTGCAGGCGGTGGGTCTGGCGGTTTTCTTCCTGGCTGATTTCATGGGCCAGGGCGAAGTCTTCCAGCAGCATGTGCTCCACCTGGCTGGCGAAGGTGTCATCTACCGTCAGCAACATCACTTCGAAATTCAGCCGGAACGAGCGGTTATCCAAGTTCGCACTGCCGATGGCGCTGATTTCACGGTCGACCAACACCACTTTCTGATGCAGGAATCCTGGCGTATAGCGAAATACCCGCACCCCGGCGCGCACGGCTTCGATCGCATACAGGCTGGAAGCGGCGTAGACGATGCGGTGATCCGGCCGTGACGGCAGCAGCAGGCGCACGTCGACACCGCGCAATACCGCCAACCTCAAAGCCGCAAACACCGCCTCATCGGGAATGAAATACGGGCTGGTGATCCATACCCGCTCGGTGGCCGCATGAATGGCCTCGACGAAAAACAGCGAGCAGGTTTCATAAGGGTCCGCCGGGCCGCTGGCCAGCAACTGGCAGAGCACGCCGTCGTCCGGGTAGGTATCCGGCAGCAGCAGCGGCGGCAACTCCCGCGCGGCCCAGAACCAGTCCTCGGCAAACGACTCCTGCAAGCACGCCACCACTGGGCCGCTGACTTGCACATGGGTGTCACGCCATGGCGCCAGCGGCGGTTTCTTGCCCAGGTACTCATCGCCGACGTTATGCCCACCGACGAACCCGGTAATGCCATCCACCACCACGATCTTGCGGTGGTTGCGGAAGTTGACCTGGAAGCGGTTGAGCCAGCCGCTGCGCGTGGCGAAGGCCTTGACCTGCACCCCGGCGTCTCGTAGCGACTGCACATAACGATGGGGCAGGGCATGGCTGCCGATACGGTCGTACAGCATGAAAATGGCTACGCCTTCGGCGGCTTTTTCCTTGAGCAAGGTGTGCAGTTGGCGGCCAAGTTCGTCGTCATGAATGATGAAGAACTGGAACAGCACGGCGGTCTTTGCCGAGCGAATCGCCTCGAAAATCGCGCTGAACGTAGCCTCGCCATTGATCAGCAAACGCACCTGATTATTCGCCAGGCACGGCATGCGCCCCAGCTTGGGCATGGCCCGTAGCGAAGCGTAGGCCTGGGAGTTGCGCGCGGCCAGCGCCTCTTCAACCCATGGGCGCCAGTTCAGCTCGGTGATCGCCTTGTGCATTTCCTGGTTGGCCTGGCGCCGCGCCTGAATGTAGGCGTCGAAAGTGCTCCGGCCAAAGATCAGGTAGGGAATCAGCGTCAGGTAGGGGATGAACATCAGCGACAATGCCCAGGCAATCGAGCCTTGGGCGGTCCTGACGGTCAGCACCGCATGGATGGCGGCGAGGGTGCCCAGAAAATGCAGGGTGGCAATGAAATAGGCGAGCAGGTGCGGGCCAAAGAAATCCATGGACAACGGTACTCCTGACGAACAAGTGCCTAACAGACCATGTTCGGCCACGAATGTCGCTATTTTATTTGCTGTGCAACACTGGCGCTTTTGCGGCGTCTAACGCCGACAATTGCCCAGGAGTTACCCGATGAATGCTCGTCTGCTTGGTTTGGCCATGGTTGTTGGTTTGACGCTGCCTGTGGCGGCGCAAGCGCAGATGTTGGCGCCGGGCTTGTGGGAGTTGACCACCAGCAACATGAAGGTCGATAACCAGGACCTGCCGGACTTGTCGCTGATCCTCGGTCAGCTCAAGCAACAGATGACCCCGGAACAACGCGCGATGCTTGAGAAGCAAGGCATCACCATGGCCGGCAAAGGCGTGCAGGTGTGCCTGACTCCGGCCCAGGTGGCGTCCGATTCCATCCCGCTGACCGATCCGCAATCGGGCTGCAAGCAGGAAGTGACGGACAAGACCGGCAACCAATGGAAATTCCGTTTCAGCTGCCCGAAAGCCCAGGGCACTGGCGTGGCGACGTTCCAGAGCCAGCAGGAATTCACCACTACGGTTAACGGTACCTTCAACGCCACCGGCGTACAGCAGAAGGGCAGCCTGGACACCCACGCGCAGTGGTTGGGCAGCAACTGCGGCACGGTCAAACCCCGCGCCTAACCTAAGACATACCCCGATCAAAATGTGGGAGCGGGCTTGCTCGCGAATGCGGTGAATCAGTCACAGGTGTATTGGCTGACCCACCGCATTCGCGAGCAAGCCCGCTCCCACATTTGATTGCATTGCCAGGTACAGAGTCTCTTCAACGCTGGAAATGCAGCGGCAACCCCTGGCAACTGTCGTGCACGCGCCCGTCGTGCCAGGCCAGGTGGCCGGACACAAGCGTGGTGCTGACGCTGTGCCGGAAGCTGCGCCCGGCAAAGGGCGTCCAGCCGCAGCGGGCCAGGATCGGCTGGCTGCTGACGGGCTTGCCGTGAGGCTCGGGTTGGATCAGCACCAGGTCGGCCCAATAGCCTTCGCGCAGGTAGCCACGGTCGGGGATCGCAAACAGGTCCGCGACCCGATGGCTGGTTTTCGCCACCAGCGTCGTCAGCGGCAGCAGGCCGTCGGCGACCAACTCCAGCAGCGCCGGCAGGGCGTGTTGCACCAGCGGCAAGCCTGACGGCGCCTCGCGATACGGCAGTTGTTTTTGCGCCCAGGTGTGCGGCGCATGGTCACTGCCAATTACATCCAGACGATCACTCAACAATGCCAGGCGCAAGGCGTTGCGGTCGGCGCGTGTCTTGATCGCCGGGTTGCATTTGATCTGGTGGCCGAGGCGGGCGTAGTCGCGGTCATCGAACAAGAGGTGATGCAGGCAGACTTCCGCCGTGATGCGTTTTTGCGCCAGGGGTTTGTCTTCGAACAGCACCAACTCCCGGGCGCTGGTGATGTGCAACACATGCAGGCGCGTGCCGTGCCGCTTGGCCAGTTCCACCGCCAGGGACGAGGAGCGATAGCAGGCCTCGGCATCGCGGATCAGCGGGTGTGCCACGGCGGGAATGTGTTCACCGAAACGCTCGCGCATCCTTTGCTCGCGGGCCAGGATGCTGGGCGTGTGCTCGCAGTGGGCCAGGAGAATGGTCGGCACCTCGGCGAACAGACGCTCGAGGATCTTCGGATCATCCACCAGCATATTGCCGGTAGACGCACCCATGAACACTTTGACCCCGGCGACTTCCCGCGGGTCCAGCGCGGCGACGGTGTCGAGGTTGTCGTTGCTCACTCCGAAGTGAAAGCCATAGTTGGCCACCGAATGCAGCGCCGCGCGGCGCTTCTTGTCGGCCAGGGCTTCCAGGTTCAGGGTCGCCGGGTTGGTGTTGGGCATGTCCATGAAACTGGTGATGCCACCGGCCACCGCCGCACGGGACTCGCTGTAGAAGCTGCCTTTGTCCGGCGCGCCGGGCTCTCGGAAGTGCACCTGGTCGTCGATCATTCCCGGTAGCAGCCACTGGCCTTGGGCGTCGATTTCCACGGTGGCGTTGGCGTTGTCGATGCTGCCGGCGATCTTCTCGATACGGCCATTGGCGACCAGCAGGTCAGCGTCGAATTCCTCGCCTTCGTTCACCAGGCGGGCGTTGCGGATCAGCAGGCGGCTCATGGTCAGAACTCGTTTTGCAGGGCTTTGTAACCCAGTACCAGGTCGACGTTGGTGCGTGCCACGTCTTCGGAAAACTCCGAAGCGCTGACACTCACCGGCGGGAACTGGGACAGGTCGGTGTTGGGGCCGATGCGGGTGGTGGAGGGCACGTAGAACGCGTCGGGCAAATCGCGGCCGTCGACTACAGAGTTGTGCCGCACCACGCAGCCATCGCCGACGACGCAGTTGAACAGCACGCTGTTGAAGCCGATGAACACCCGGTCACCAACGGTGCAGGGCCCGTGGACGATGGAGCGGTGGGCGATGGAGGTGAACTCGCCGATGGTTACGGCGGCGCCGGATTTGGAGTGGATCACCACGCCGTCCTGGATATTCGAATTGGCACCGATGGTGATCGGGTCCATGTCACCGTTGGCGTCGACTTCGTCGGCGCGGATCACCGCGTAAGGGCCGACAAATACGTTTTCGCCGATGATCACCTTGCCGCAGATGATTGCGGTTTTGTCGACGTAGGCCGATTCGGCAATCACGGGCAGATCGCCGGAAGGGTTCTTGCGGATCATGGGTCAGGTTCCTTGAGAGGAGCGGTGATGATGTTTACGTGATGGCCGTCGATGGCGTTGTAGAAGCAGGTGGGCCGGCCGGTGTGGCAGGCCGGGCCTTGCTGGTCGACGATCAGCAATACCGCGTCGCCGTCGCAATCCAGGCGGGCCTCCACCAGCAGTTGCCGGTGGCCGGAGGTTTCGCCCTTGCGCCACAGTTGCTGGCGCGAACGGGACCAGTAGCAGACGTGCCTGGTGGCCAGGGTTTCGTCGAGGGCCTGGCGGTTCATCCAGGCCAGCATCAACACTTCGCCGCTGCCGTGTTGCTGGGCGATGGCGGCGATCAGTCCATCGCTGTTCCACGGCAGGGCGTCGAGCACGCTATCGAGTGGAAAGCGGCTGCCGATGGCAGCCTCTTCCAGGTCAAGCATGCTCAGGCTCATGGCTTGCTCAGGGCCGCGCACAGGGTGTTGAGGTTGTATTCGAACAGGCCGGTAAAGGTGCTGGCCGGACCTTCTGCAGCCAGGGCGTCCGAGTACAGCGTGCCGCCGATCTGCGCGCCGCTCTCATCAGCAATCTGCTGGAGCAGACGCGAGTCCTTGATGTTTTCCATGAACACGGCCTTGACCTTGTCCTTGCGGATCTGGGTGATCAGCGTGGCGACTTCGGCGGCCGACGGTTCACGTTCGGTGGACAGGCCTTGAGGCGACAGGAACTCGATACCGTAGGCCTGGCCCAGGTAGCCGAAGGCATCATGAGAGGTGACGATGCGACGGTTACCCGGTGGCAGCGCGCCGAACTTGGCCTTGGCTTCAGCCAGCAGGCGGTAGATTTCTTTCAGGTATACCTGGCTGTTGTGCTCATAGTCGGCCTTGTTGGCCGGGTCGGCAGCGATCAGCGCCTTGGTGATGTTGTTCACGTAGATAACGGTGTTGGCCAGGTTGTGCCAGGCGTGCGGGTCGGGGATGGTTTCGCCGTCCTCTTCCATGGTGTGGGAAAGCACGCCTTTACTCGCAGTGACCACAGTGGCCTTGGTCTCGGTGCTGGTGATCAGGCGATCCAGCCACGGCTCGAAGCCCAAGCCGTTCTTGATGATCACCTTGGCCTTGAGCAGGGCCTTGGCATCGTCCGGTGTTGGTTCGTAGGTGTGGGCGTCGGCGTCGGGGCCGACCATGTTGCTGATCTGGATATGATCGCCACCGACCTGGTGGGTCATGTCGTCAAGAATACTGAAGCTGGTAACCACCTGAAGCTTGTCGGCAGCCTGGGCCGTCGCGAACGACAGCGGCAGCAACACACTGAACAGCACGAGTAGAGCGCGCATCGGGAAACACCTCATTGGGATGTAAGCAAAGGCGGGCGGCGCAGCAAGCCGTGCACCGGACCGAAGACCACGGACAGCAGGTACCAGCCGCCAGCCACCAGCACAATTGCCGGGCCGCTGGGCAGCGAGTAGTAGAACGACAGCAACAAGCCAAGCCATACCGACAGGCATCCCAGCACCGCTGATATGGCGATCAACACCGGCAGGCGCCGGCTCCAGAACCGTGAAGCAATCGCCGGCAACATCATCAGGCCGACGACCATCAACGCGCCGATGGCCTGGAAACCGATCACCAGGTTCAGCACCACCAGGGTCAGGAACAGGCCGTGGGCCAGCGGGCCGAGGCGGCTGACGGTTTGCAGGAACAGCGGGTCGAGGGTGTCCAGCAGCAGCGGTTTGTAGATCACCACCATGGCGATCAGGCTGAAGCCCGAGACCCAGAGCATGCCGGTGAGGGTCGGGCCGTCTACCGCCAGGGCCGAGCCGAACAGCAGGTGCAGCAGGTCCAGGCGTTTTCCGGCGAGGCCGAGGATCAGCACGCCGCTGGCCAGGGAGATCGGGTAGATGGCGGCGAGGCTGGCGTCTTCCTTCAGCCCGGTGCGACGGGTAATCCAGGCGGCGAGGCCGGCCATGCTCAGGCCGGCGCCCAGGCCGCCGATGGTCAGCGCGGGCAAACTCAGGCCGGCAAACCAGAAGCCCAGGGCGGCGCCGGGCAGGATGCCGTGGGACACCGCGTCACCGATCAGGCTCATGCGGCGCAGGATCAGGAACACCCCGAGCGGCGCGGTGCTGCATGCCAATACCAGACCGCCGACGAGCGCGCGGCGCATGAAAACGAAATCGAGAAACGGCATCCACAGGTGGGCGGCGAAGTGCATCAGGCCACCTGCATTTGCGGCTGCGGGCGGATCAGTTCTTTGCTGGAGCCGAACACGCAGCCACTGCTTTTGATCTGCACCACTTGCTGGGTGTGTTGGCGTACGGAGCCGAGGTCATGGCACACCACGACCACCGTGCGGCCTGCGTCGTGCCAGGCGTGGATGTGTTTCCAGCACAGCGCCTGGCCGTCTTCGTCGAGGGCGGCGTGGGGTTCGTCCAGCAGCAATATCGGCGACTCGGCCAGGCTCATGCGGGCGAGCAGGGCGCGTTGCAGTTCGCCGCCCGACAAGGCCATCAACGGCCGATGCTCCAGGCCGCTGAGGCACCAGTCTTCGAGCACGGCGCTCAGGCGTTCGGTACGTTGTTGCGGGGTTTGCCTGCTGCCCCAAAAACCGGCGGCCACCAATTCTTCAAGGCTGATAGGAAACTGGCGATCGAGGTTCTGTTGCTGGGGCAAAAACGACAGGCCACCTCGGCGTGGAACATCGATCGTCACTTTCCCCGCCAGTGGCTTCTGCAATCCGGCGATAACTTTCAGCAGGCTGCTTTTGCCGGTGCCGTTGGCGCCGATGATGCCGGTAAGGCTGCCTTTTTCCAGGGTGAAATCCACGGCGGGGGTCAGTGGTTGGCCGGGGGCGCCCCAGCGCAAAGCGGTGCAGGTGATCATTCGGAAGGTCTCGTCCAGCGGCTTTCGGCCACGGCATCGTGCGCGTGAAGGCTTTCGGCGTGGATTACTTTCAAGTGGAAGGCATTGACCGCATCCGAGCGTTTCAAGGCGAGGTTCAGGCGGCGGGCGGCGTCTTCGCAGAACATCAGGTTCTGCCCGTTGGCCAGGGCGAAGGCTTGTTCGTCTGCACGCTTTACGGCGGTTTGCACGGCAGTGCCGAGGGCGGCTTCGGTTTCGTCGATCAACTGGGTCAGCGGCAGTGTTGGCTGATCGCCTTGAAGCCGGACCTGCAACAGCGCGCTGCTGCGCTGGCTGTGGGGCGTGGCGACGATGCCGTTTGCGCTGCCGAGCCAGGTCAGTACGTCTTCGTGCTGCAGCGGTGTGCCGGCAAAGTCCTCGATAAATTGCTGCTGAATCAATTGCCTGGCGAGGGCAGCGGAGCAAGGGCAGGTTGAAGAGTAAGTAACGTCAATTTTTAGTTCCACGTGGAACATCTGGTTTTCCAAGCGCGCCTCGATGCTCACCGGGTAGCTTTTCCAGCCGGCCAACGGGCTGACCAGCGCCGGACGTTTCAGCAGCAGACCTGCATGAATTCGCAGGTAGGCATTTGTGGATAAACCTTCATGACTGTCGAGAAAACGTTGCAATACACTGCGCAGCAGTGCTGGCGAAAGCGGTTGCTGTTCAAGCATTTCCAGCGCCAGGTAAAGCCGTGACATATGAATGCCACGGGCCTCGCCGTCGTCCAGGCTGACGCCGGCATCAGCCGTGGCGCTAAGGCTTTGGCCGTCGATCAGAATGGGCAGGGCAATGCCGCACATGCCCACCCAATCGAGCGGCAAGGCTTGGCGTGAAGCCTGCGCGGCGATATCGGGCAGAGTCAGCGCGTTCATGAGCAGGTCCATCGTTGGAAATAAAAAGACATGTTATATTATTACAATTGAAACGACGAAATTTTTTCTGTTCTGTCTTTTATTCAGTCATGTCGAGTACGGAAGCTCCTTTATTTGCGGTGTAAGTCATGCACAGACGTCAACTCCTCAACCTGCTGCTGGCCAGTGCGGTGTTCACCTTGCCCTTGGGCGTGTCTGCCGCGCAGATCCGCAATGCACGGCTGTGGCGGTCGGATAACAAGCTGCGGCTGGTGCTGGACCTCAGCGGCCCGGTGCAATACAAGACCTTCACCCTGACCGCGCCGGAGCGGTTGATCATCGATTTGAGCGGCGCGAAGCTGACCGGTGATTTCAGCCAACTGGCCCTGACCAACAGCGGCATTACCTCGATTCGCTCGGGGCATTTCGGGCAGGGCGATACGCGGATCGTGCTGGATTTGAAGGCGCCGATGCAGCTCAACAGCTTTCTCCTGCCGCCGCAGGATGGCCAGGGCCACCGCCTCGTGCTGGACCTGACAAGCGCCACTCATGCGCCTATGCAAATCGCTGCGGCACCGGCCGCGTTGGCTGCACCCGTGCCGGCGCCGGTGGACAGGGCTCATCCGAAACGCGACATCATCGTGGTGGTCGACCCTGGGCACGGCGGCAAGGATCCCGGCGCGATTGGCTCAAAGGGCCAGCGCGAAAAAGACGTGGTGCTGTCCATCGCCCAGTTGCTGGCCAAGCGTCTGAAGCGCGAGAAGGGCTTCGATGTGAAGCTGGTGCGCAACGACGACTTCTTCGTGCCGCTGCGTAAACGTGTGGACATCGCCCGTCAGCACAAAGCCGACATGTTTATCTCGGTACACGCCGATGCCGCGCCACGGCTTACGGCGTCCGGCGCCTCTGTCTATGCGCTGTCTGAAGGCGGCGCCACCTCCGCCACTGCACGGTTCATGGCGCAGCGGGAAAACGGCGCCGACCTCTTGGGCGCCACCACCTTGCTCAATCTCAAGGACAAGGACCCGATGCTCGCCGGGGTGATTCTCGACATGTCGATGAACGCCACCATCGCCTCCAGCCTGCAACTGGGCAGCTCGGTACTGGGCAGCCTGCAAAGCATCACCACGCTGCATCAAAAACGCGTGGAACAGGCCGGCTTTGCGGTGCTCAAGTCGCCGGACGTGCCGTCGATCCTGGTGGAAACCGGGTTTATCTCCAACACCCAGGACGCCCAGCGACTGGTCACCGCGCGCCATCAACAGGCGGTGGCAGACGGTTTATTTGAAGGGTTGAAAAATTACTTCCAGAAGAACCCGCCGATGAACAGCTACATGGCCTGGGTTCAGGAACAGAAAACCGGCCAGGTCTAACAGCCGGTGATTCGACTACAGGTGAACTTGGCGCTGGCACCACCGGAACTGGAAAACCGGTTGAGGGTGGTCCAGCCCACTCGCCGCGTGTAGCCCACCCACGCCTCACCATCGGAAGCCAACCCGGTAAAGAACGTCAGTTGCCCGTAGCGGCTGCTGGTCTGTGCCCAATAGCGTTTTCCGATCACTTCAAAGCCCCGCAAATACGTAGTGCTGCCTGCCGTCGCGACGCTGTAGGCATTGCCCTGGGCGTCGACGCACGCCAGCAGGTTGGCGCTGCGGGTGCAGTTGGCCAGCAGGCTGGGCACCTGGGCGTTGGCCAGGCTCGCCAGCATCAGCAACACAGCACACAGCAGGTATTTCATAGAGGCTCTCGGGGCGTTATTCGGCTGCCAGCATTGCGCCCTTCGTCGTCACGAGCAAGGGGGATTGGCTTATTTGCATTGTTATACTATAACATTAAAAAACAGCCTGACCCGTGAACCACCTCCGATGACCGAACAAGACCTTCTCGCCCAACCCTGCGCCGACTACATGAATGAAGCCCAGCAAGGTTTCTTCCGCGAGCTGCTGCTGGCCCAGCGCAACGAGCTGCAAGCGCGTATCGACGCTGAATTCATGGTGCTGCGCGAACAGGAGCCCAACAGCGATCCCGCCGATGTCGGCAGCGCAGAAGAACAGCGCCAATGGCAACTGCGCCTGCTGGAGCGCGAAAAAAAGCTGTTGGACAAGATCGACGAAGCCCTGGAACGCCTGGCCCGCGGTGAATACGGCTGGTGCCGTGAAACCTGCGAACCCATCGGCCTCAAGCGCCTGCTGCTGCGCCCCACGGCCACCCTGTGTATCGAAGCCAAAGAACGTGAAGAGCTGCGCGAACGCCATCAACGGGCGATTTGACCGGCCAACCCTGATGAGGAATACCTGATGCCCAATCGTCTCCCCGTTACTGTGCTGTCCGGATTTCTCGGCGCCGGCAAAAGCACGCTGCTCAACTACGTCCTGCGCAACCGCGAAAACCTGCGGGTGGCGGTGATCGTCAACGACATGAGCGAAATCAACATCGATGGCAGTGAGGTCCAGCGCGACGTCACCCTCAATCGCGCCGAAGAAAAACTGGTGGAGATGAGCAACGGCTGCATCTGCTGCACCTTGCGCGAAGACTTGCTGGAAGAAGTCGGAAAGCTCGCCAAGGAAGGTCGGTTCGATTACCTGTTGATCGAGTCCACTGGGATCTCCGAGCCGCTGCCAGTGGCCGAAACCTTCACCTTCCGCGATGAAGAAGGCCAGAGCCTGGCGGACATTGCCCGGCTCGACACCATGGTCACCGTGGTCGACGGCATGAACTTCCTGCTCGACTACCAGGCTGCCGAAAGCCTGGCGTCCCGGGGCGAAACCCTCGGTGAAGAGGACGAGCGCTCGATCACCGACCTGCTGATCGAGCAGATCGAATTTGCGGATGTGATCCTCATCAGCAAGATCGACCTGATCAGCAGCAGTGAGCGCGAGGAGTTGATGGCGATCCTGGAGCGCTTGAACTCCCAGGCTGAAATCATCCCGATGGTCATGGGCGAAGTGCCGTTGGCGAAGATCCTCAACACCGGCCGTTTCGACTTCGAGCGTGCTTCCCAGGCGCCGGGCTGGTTGCAGGAACTGCGTGGCGAACACCTGCCGGAAACCGAAGAGTACGGCATCGCCTCCACCGCCTATCGCGCCCGCCGCCCGTTCCACCCGCAGCGGTTTTTCGACTTTATCGACCGGCCTTGGGTGAATGGAAAACTGCTGCGCTCCAAGGGCTTTTTCTGGCTGGCCAGCAAACACCAGGACGCCGGTAGCTGGTCCCAGGCTGGCGGCCTGATGCGCCATGGGTTTGCCGGGCGCTGGTGGCGTTTCGTGCCGAAAACCCAGTGGCCCCAGGACGAAGAAGGCACCGCCGCAATCATGAAAAACTGGCAACTGAGCACCGGCGATTGCCGGCAGGAGCTGGTGTTTATCGGCCAGAACATCGACTTCGCCCAGATGACCGCCGAGCTGGACGCTTGTTTGCTGACCGACGATGAAATGGCGACGGGTGTCGAAGGCTGGCGCTTGTTGGCCGATCCCTTTGGCCCTTGGTTCGAAGAGGCTGCCTGATGCTGGCACCGACCCTGAAACTGCGCCCGGTGGTTCGCCAGACCCACGGCGAAACCCCGGCCGTGCTCACCGATATCCTTGAGGACGGCGTGAACCTAGCGGTGTGGCAGCGTCAGTTGCCTCTGCACATCGCCGAGTTCGGCGCGTTACTGGTGGCACTCAATGAGCCATTGGCCGAGTCGCTGGTGGTTGAACTGAACAGCGAAGACGCCGAGCCAAACCTGCAGGACTTTGCATCGGGTTGCCGTGACCTTGAAGGCTACGAAGGCTTTATCGCCGATGTGTCGTGGCTGGTCAGCGCCTTTGCCTGTTTGCTGGGAGCCAAGCGTATCGGCGTGCGTTTGCGGCTATTGGACAAGGCCATGTGCCCGCGTTTTCATGTGGATCATGTGCCGGTGCGGCTGATCACTACCTACGCCGGCATTGGCAGCCAATGGCTACGCGAAGGTGTGATGGAGCGGCGGCACCTGAGCCAGGCGAGTGCTGAGCCGGAAGAATGCATTGAGCAAATCCACTGCGGTGAAGTGGCGTTGCTCAAGGGCGAAAAATGGCACGGCAACGAAGGCTTTGGCCTGATCCACCGCTCGCCGCCGCTGCAAGCGGATCAACGACGGTTGATTCTGACGCTGGATTGGTTGGCGTAACCGGGTAGGATCGAACCTCTCTACACGGTCTGAATGATGTCCACCATGCTGCAGAACATTCCCACCCACGTGATTGCCGGGCCCCTGGGCGCCGGCAAGACCAGCCTGATCAAGCACCTGCTGGCCCAGCGCCCGGCCAACGAGCGTTGGGCGGTGTTGATCAATGAGTTCGGGCAGATTGGCCTGGATGCCGCGTTGCTCACCCGTGATGACGACGGGATTGCCCTCGGTGAAGTGGCGGGTGGCTGCCTGTGTTGCGTCAATGGTGCGCCGTTCCAGGTAGGGCTGGGGCGTTTGTTGCGTAAGGCAAAGCCCGATCGGCTGTTTATCGAGCCGTCCGGGCTTGGGCATCCGGCTCAATTGCTCAAGCAACTGCGGGAAGCGCCCTGGCAGCAGGTACTGGCGGTGCAGCCTTGCGTACTCGTACTGGACGCCCAGGCGTTGGCGGCGGGCAAACCTTTACCCAATGCCCAACGGGAGGCATTAGCCAGCGCCGGGCTGTTGGTATTGAACAAGAATGAAGCCTTAAGTGATGCGCAGCGCCTGTTGATTCAAGGACAACTGCCCGACCGGCCGATCTATTGGACGCAGCAGGCGCAACTGCCCTTGGCCCGGTTACCGGGTGTGAATGCTCAAGCGGCAGCGGCTGTGGATAACTTCGAGTTGCCCAAAGGCCTGGGGCAAATGCCGGCCATCTGGACGGATCCGGCATCGCCGATCTGCCTCAGCCAGGGCCAGGAGGATGGCTGGAGCATTGGCTGGCGCTGGCATCCGAGTCAGCGATTCGACGCGCGGCGCATTCAGCTATGGCTGCAATCGTTGGACTGGCGACGGGCAAAACTGGTTATCCACAGCCTGGATGGCTGGGTATCGGCCAACGCTGTGGATAACGCCGCGTTGGCCTGGCAGCCCAGCGAATGGCGGCGGGATTCGCGTATCGAATTGATCTTCAGCGAAGTGCAGGACGTTGCGCAGTTACAGGGTGGGTTAACCGCTTGCCGTCAGTGACGGGTCTTGCTGTTGCCATGCTCCTGGCGCCACTGGCTTAGCTCAATGATCTCGGCGCTGGGCAATGGCGTCTTGATCTCGAACGGGTAGGGCGCCAACTCGATTTGTGCACTGTGGGCGCCGAATTGGGTGATGGTCCCCGGGTGCCGCGTTTCGCCGGTCACGGTGAATTCGAAGTTGTAGATCCGTGCCAGGCGCCGCCGCCCGCTGGCATCTTTCACAAAACCGATGCGCTTCAACGCCACGGCGCCATCGAGCAGCTCGATGTCGAGCTTGGCGCAGTGCTGCTTGACCCGTTCCAGCGCCCGCTCGCGCAGGCCGTGGTTGTGCCACAGCCAGGCGGCACCGGTCGCCAGCAGCATCAGCACGAAGATATTTCCGAGGGTCAGCATTCGATGAACTCCAACAAAGTAGGGCCAGCTTAACTGCGTCTCCGGTCTGTCGTACAGGCCGCGTTTAGTCGCATACTGCGCAGCCAGAATATCAACGGCTTTACGGAAATCCCCTGCATGAAACGTACGCCCCATCTGCTTGCGATCCAGTCTCATGTGGTCTTCGGCCACGCCGGAAACAGCGCCGCCGTGTTCCCCATGCAACGGGTCGGGGTGAACGTGTGGCCGCTCAATACGGTGCAGTTCTCCAACCACACCCAGTATGGTCAGTGGGCGGGAGAAGTGTTGGCGCCGCAGCAAATTCCTGCGCTGGTGGAAGGCATCGCGGCGATTGGCGAGCTGGGCAACTGTGATGCAGTGCTGTCGGGCTACCTGGGCAGTGCGGCCCAGGGCCGGGCGATCCTCACCGGCGTGGCGCGGATCAAGGCGATCAACCCCAAGGCTCTTTACCTGTGTGACCCGGTGATGGGGCATCCGGAAAAAGGCTGCATCGTGCCCCAGGAGGTCAGCGACTTCCTGCTGGAGGAAGCGGCGGCGATGGCCGACTTCCTGTGCCCCAACCAGCTGGAGCTGGACAGCTTTGCCGGGCGCAAGCCGCAGTCGCTGTTCGATTGCCTGGGGATGGCCCGTGCGTTACTGGCCCGCGGGCCGAAAGCGGTGTTGGTCAAGCACCTGGATTATCCCGGCAAGCTGCCGGACGGCTTCGAAATGCTGTTGGTGACGGCTGAAGGCAGCTGGCACCTGCGTCGGCCACTGCTGGCATTCCCGCGTCAGCCGGTGGGCGTGGGCGATCTGACGTCGGGCCTGTTCCTGGCGCGGGTGTTGTTGGGCGATAGCCTGGTGGCGGCCTTTGAGTTCACTGCTGCAGCGGTGCATGAAGTACTGCTGGAAACCCAGGCGTGCGCCAGCTATGAGCTGGAACTGGTGCGCGCCCAGGACCGGATTGCCCATCCGCGAGTTCGCTTCGAGGCAACCCCGATAGGGCTTTAAGGCCCGTCTGCCTTGATTTCCTGATAGCGCTTTTCCAGCTCCTGGCGAATCTGCCGGCGCTGTTGAGCCTGCACAAACCGGCGTTTGTCTTCGCTGTTCTGCGGTTGCAGCGGCGGCACGGCGGCCGGTTTGCGCTGGTCATCCACCGCGACCATCGTGAAGAAGCAGCTATTGGTGTGGCGTACCGAACGCTCACGGATGTTCTCGGTGACCACCTTGATCCCCACTTCCATCGACGTGTTGCCGGTGTAGTTGACCGAGGCCAGGAAGGTCACCAGCTCGCCGACATGGATCGGCTCGCGAAAAATCACCTGGTCCACCGACAACGTCACCACATAGCGCCCGGCATAACGGCTGGCGCAGGCGTAGGCCACTTCGTCGAGGTACTTGAGCAGCGTGCCGCCGTGCACATTGCCAGAGAAGTTGGCCATGTCAGGGGTCATCAATACTGTCATCGACAGCTGGGCGTTTCCGGGTTCCATAGCACACTCACGGGTTGTAGGCATTGGGTGGGGAGGCACCTCTGCGGGTGCTGGAGTCTTTGCAGAGCCATTCATAACGGGACGCTGGGCCCCGGCTTGCCGTCACGCCTGGGGCGATCTGTTTCCATATATTGCACCGGCTTTCTGCCGCAAGTCGCGGTGTTACCCTTCAAAAGCCCGTCTCAAAGGCAATTCTTACGATCAAGGCAGACTTTTCTTTCCGTTCATTGCGACCTTTCGGGGTGCATGCGTGGAAATGGGAAAAGCGCCAGTACCCCTCAAGGAGCCCCTCGCCATGCACGCCATCAGCTTTATCCAGGACCTGGCCGTGATCATGCTGGTGGCCGGGGTGGTGACGATCCTGTTCCATCGGCTCAAGCAGCCGGTGGTGTTGGGGTATATCGTCGCCGGCTTCATCATCGGCCCGCACACCCCACCGTTTGGCCTGATCCACGACGAAGACACGATCAAGACCCTGGCCGAGCTTGGGGTGATCTTCCTGATGTTCTGCCTGGGCCTTGAGTTCAGCCTGCGCAAGCTGTTCAAGGTTGGCGCCACCGCCTTTATCGCGGCGTTCCTCGAAATCATCCTGATGATCTGGATCGGCTACGAAATCGGCCGCTGGTTCGACTGGAACACCATGGACTCGCTGTTCCTGGGCGCGATCCTGGCGATTTCCTCGACCACCATCATCGTCAAGGCGCTCAATGACCTGAAGATGAAAAACCAGCGCTTTGCCCAGCTGATTTTCGGGGTGCTGATCGTCGAAGACATCCTCGGCATCGGCATCATCGCCTTGCTGTCGAGCATTGCCGTCAGCGGCACGGTCAGCTCCGGCGAGGTGTTCTCCACCGTCGGCAAGCTCTCGCTGTTCATGATTGTCGCACTGGTGATCGGGATTTTGCTGGTGCCACGCCTGCTGGAGTACGTGGCCAAATTCGAAAGCAACGAGATGCTGCTGATCACCGTGCTGGGCCTGTGCTTCGGTTTCTGCCTGTTGGTGGTCAAGCTGGAATACAGCATGGTGCTGGGGGCATTCCTGATCGGCGCGATCATGGCTGAATCCCGGCAATTGCTGAAGATTGAGCGCCTGATCGAACCGGTTCGCGACATGTTCAGCGCGATCTTCTTTGTCGCCATTGGTTTGATGATCGACCCGCAGATCCTCCTGCAATACGCCTGGCCGATTGCGGTGATTACCTTGGCCGTGGTGCTGGGCAAGATGTTGTCCTGTGGGTTGGGGGCGTTTATTGCGGGTAACGATGGCCGCACTTCATTGCGAGTGGGGATGGGGCTGTCACAGATCGGCGAATTTTCATTCATCATCGCCGCGCTGGGGATGACGTTGCAGGTCACCAGCGACTTCCTGTATCCGGTGGCGGTGGCTGTTTCTGCGATTACCACACTGCTCACACCCTATCTGATCCGTGGCGCAGACCCGCTGTCGCTGAAGATTGCCGCAGTGATGCCCAAGCGCATGAGCCGGGTGTTCGGGATGTATGGCGAGTGGCTGCGCAGCATTCAGCCCCAGGGCGAGGGTGCGATGCTGGCGTCGATGATCCGCAAGATCATTCTGCAGGTGGGGGTGAACCTGGCGCTGGTGGTGGCGATCTTCTTTGCCGGCAGCTTTTTCGCGGCGCGTATTGGCAGCTACCTGGAAGGCTGGGTCAGCGATCCGAGCTGGCAGAAGGCATTGATCTGGGGTGGGGCGTTGCTGCTGTCGCTGCCGTTTTTGATTGCGGCGTACCGCAAGCTCAAGGCGCTGTCGATGCTGCTGGCGGAGATGAGCGTGAAGCCGGAAATGGCCGGGCGCCACACTCAGCGCGTGCGCCGGGTGATCGCCGAAGTGATCCCGATTCTTTCGCTGCTGGTGATTTTCCTGCTATTGGCAGCCTTGTCGGCCAGTATCCTGCCGACCAACAAGTTGCTGGTGCTGATCGCCGTGGTGACGGCCGCGGTGGCCGCCGTGCTCTGGCGCTGGTTCATCCGCGTGCATACGCGGATGCAGGTCGCCTTGCTGGAGACCCTGGATAACCATAAGGATACGCCGGAGCACTGAGTGGGTCGCAGAGGGCTGCTTCGCAGCCCAGCGCGAGCTAGCTCGCTCGCCACAACAAGCGCCCTCGGCACACAGGGGTCTCAGCTTTCCAGCCAGACGTCTCGTGCCCAGTGCCACACCGATTCCCAGGTTTCTTCGGTGACGAGCTCTTCTTCGCCGGACCACAGCACCACGGTGCCGTCTTCCTCGACGCAGTAGTAGTCGTCGCCGTCCTGGCAGATCGGGATCATGCTGCGGTCAACACCGGCATCCCAGGCGTTGGCGGCAACGTCCGGCAGGTAGGTGTGGGACTGTGGGTCGGTGACGGTCACCGGCTCCAGGCTGCCGTAGACCACATCGCTGACGGTCAGCAGAAATTCACGGAAGACGAACGGAATATCGATGAACAGTTGTTCCTCGATTTCCACCAGTTGATCTTCGTCAGGCAGCTCCAGAGGAACCGGTACCGGTTCGTTGGCTTCACGCAATTGTTCGATAACTTCTTCCACGGCCGGGATCCTCTTGCTAGATGGCGCGGTTTATAGGGGCGTTTTATACAGTAGCTCGCTATAAGTGCAACCGTGAAATAGAAAACCCCGGACAAGTCCGGGGTTTTTGTTACTGCGTACTCAAAGCGGGCAGGGATCAGCCGTTCTGGCGGATACCGGCGACCAGCCAAGGCTGGTTTTCGCCTTGTGGGCGCTCCATGTTCCAGCTTTCGCTGAACACTTCGCCCTGGTCGAAACGCGAGGTCTTTGACACACCGCTGAAGGTCAGGGTGGCGATGGTCTTGTCGGCGCGGTCATCCACACCTTCAAGCTGCACTTTCAGGTCGTCGATGTAGGTCGACTGGAAGCCGTCGCCCAGGTCGGCACGTTCGCGCTTGAGGAACTCCAGCAGTTGCGGGGTCACGAACTCGGCGATCTTGTCCATTTCGTTGGCGTCCCAGTGTTGCTGCAGGGACTGGAAGTGGCTGCGGGCCGCTTCGACGAAGCGCTCTTCGTTGAACCAGGCGGGTGCGTTGATCACCGGACGAGCGGCGGCAGGAGCAGCCGAACCGCCGAAGATCGAACCCATGGCAGCAGGCTTTTGCTCGAACACTTCACGCTGCATCGGCGCGCCGGCTGGAGCCATGTGCTCCTGTTGCTTGCGGCGACGGGCGGCGATAAAGCGGAAGATCAGGAAGGCGATGACCGCCATGATCAGGATGTCGAAGATCTGCATGCCCTGGAAGCCGCCGCCCATGAACATGGAGGCGAGCAGGCCGCCGGCCGCGATACCGGCCAGAGGGCCCAACCAGCGCGAAGCACCGCCAGCCTTGGCAGCAGCGCCTGCGGCACCGGCAGCGCCAGCGGTCGCAGCTGCGCCGCCCATGCCGCCGCCGGATGGGGCCATTTGGCTGGTCTGGTGGCTCGGCGCCGAGCCCATGGATTTGCCGCCACCGAAGCGCTTGGCGTTGGCGTCGAGGCTCATCGTCAGGCCGATGCACAACGCCATGGCGATGCTAAGAAAACGTTTCATAAAGGGAATTCCCATTTGTGGATTGCACGCGCGCCATGTTGCACAGGTGTGATGTCAGTGGCTAGCGGCATAGTGTTTCGGGCTTTTGCGTAGGGCCAATACCGAATCGTCTGTAGGACTTATTACAGATATTGGCCCCACCGCTGCCAAATACAAGGGTGGGGCAACATCCTTCATGTTCTACAGTTGTTTCAGATTGCTTCGAGCTTGGCGTAGCCCATCATCAGCCACTTGCTGCCTTCGGCGAAGTTCACCTGCACCCTGGCCTGGGCACCGGCGCCTTCGAAGTTGAGGATCACGCCTTCGCCGAAGATCGCGTGCTTGACCTGCTGGCCAAGGCTGAACGGCGTCTCGGGGATTTCCGAACCAGCGAACATGCTGCTGGAGTTCTGCTGCTGGCCGCCGCCGAACGGTCGGCTGACGCTGTTGGACAGGCGCACTTCCTGAATCAGCCCTTTCGGCACCTCGCGTACGAAGCGCGACACCTTGTTGTAGGTCTCGCTGCCGTACAGGCGCCGGGTTTCGGCGTAGGTCATCACCAGGTTCTGCATCGCCCGGGTGATGCCCACGTAGGCCAGGCGGCGTTCCTCCTCAAGGCGGCCGGGTTCTTCCAGGCTCATCTTGTGGGGGAACAGGCCTTCTTCCATGCCCACCAGGAACACGTAGGGGAATTCCAAGCCCTTGGCACTGTGCAAGGTCATCAGCTGAATGCTGTCTTCATGCTCATCAGCCTGGGTGTCGCCGGCTTCCAGGGAAGCGTGGCCGAGGAATGCCGCCAGTGGCGTCAGGTCTTCGTCTTCTTCGGTGTTTTCGAACGCGCGGGCGGCGCTGACCAGTTCCTCAAGGTTTTCTACCCGGGCCTGGCCTTTCTCGCCTTTTTCCGCTTCGTGGTAGGCGATCAGGCCGGACTGCTCGATCACGGTCTGGGTCATCAGGTGCAGGGGCATTTCCATGCACTTGGCGGCCAGGTTCTCGATCAGCTCGACAAACACGCTCAAGGCACCGGCCGCACGGCCGGTCAGGCCCTTGTTGGCGATCAGCAGGCGCATCGCTTCCCACATCGACACATCGCTGTGGCGTGCGTGGTCGCGAATCGCCTCGACGGTCTTCTCGCCGATGCCGCGGGCCGGAATGTTGATCACCCGTTCCAGCGCCGCATCGTTGCCGCGACCTTCCAGCAAGCGCAGGTAGGCCATGGCGTTCTTGATTTCGGCACGTTCGAAGAAGCGCTGGCCACCATAGATGCGATACGGAATGCGCTCGCGCAGCAGGGCCTCTTCCAATACCCGTGATTGGGCGTTGGAGCGGTAGAGAATCGCGATATCGCTGCGGGCCAGGCCGGTTTTCAGGGCGCTTTCGATGGTTTCCACCACGTAGCGCGCTTCATCGTGTTCGTTGAAGGCGGCGTACAGGTTGATCGCTTCGCCTTCGCCGCCGTCGGTCCACAGCTCTTTGCCCAGGCGCCCGGTGTTGTTGGCGATCAGGGCGTTGGCGGCCTTGAGGATCCCGGCGGTGGAGCGGTAGTTCTGTTCCAGGCGGATGGTTTCGGCGTCCGGGAAGTCGTCGCTGTACTGGTAGATGTTCTCGATTTTCGCGCCGCGCCAGCCGTAGATCGACTGGTCGTCGTCGCCCACCACCATCAGGCTGTCGCCGCCCTTGGCCAGCAGGCGCAACCAGGCGTACTGCACGGCGTTGGTGTCCTGGAACTCGTCCACCAGGATGTGGCGGAAGCGTTTCTGGTAGTGCGCCAGCAAGCCCGGGTTGTCGCGCCACAAGTCGAGGGCGCGCAGCAGCAGTTCGGAGAAGTCGATGACGCCGGCGCGCTGGCAGGCCACTTCATAGGCTTCATAAATGCTGCGCATGGTGGCCAGGAACAGGTCGCCGCTGGCCTGGATATGTTGCGGGCGCAGGCCTTCATCTTTCTGGCCATTGATGAACCACTGGGCCTGACGGACCGGCCAGCGTTGTTCATCCAGGCCCAGCTCGCGGATCACCCGCTTGACCAGGCGTTGCTGGTCGTCGCTGTCGAGAATCTGGAAGGTCTGGCTCAGGCCGGCTTCCTGCCAATGCGCCCGCAACAGGCGGTGCGCCAGGCCGTGGAAGGTGCCCACCCACATGCCGGCCGGGCTGATGCCCATCAACTGCTCGATGCGATGACGCATCTCGGCAGCGGCCTTGTTGGTGAAGGTCACCGACAGGATGGAATGCGGTGAGGCGTTCTCGACCTGGATCAACCAGGCGATACGGTGCACCAGCACTCGGGTTTTACCGGAGCCAGCACCGGCCAGGACCAACTGACGGCCAACGGGGGCCGCTACGGCCTGGCGTTGGGCATCGTTGAGGGAGTTCAGCAAAAGAGAGAGATCATCGCGCATCGGCGCATTCTAGGGTGCCCGGGGGAGTCGGGCAAATCCCAATGCCGGGTGGTCACGGGAAAACTTCTGCGTCGACACAGGATAAGGCAACAATCTATTCACGGTGATGACCGGTCGGTCATCGCCCACAGCCCGCGCCCTGTCTCACTCAAGCTGTCTGGCTCCAAGGTTTGCGCCTGATTGTCGCGCTGTTTTTATGACTTGGGGCAGTTTGGCCCGAGCGTTTGCTTGTGTATGCTCCGTCGACGTTTCGGGCTCACCATTATAAGAACACTGCCTATGACCCTTAGCATTGACCTGGCGGGACCCTCCGTGGCGCCGGCGCAGGTTATCCGCAAGCACTACGCCATGGAGATGGCGGTGGAGCGCACGCGCCTGCTTTACCAAGGCTCCCTGCTGCCTACTTTATTAATGCTGGTGAATGGACTGGTCTGCGCCTGGTTGCTCTGGAGCCCGCAGCGCTATCTGCTGGACAGCATTTGGCTGGTATGGCTGCTGGCGCTGGTGGCCTTGCGGGTAATTCAGGTGGCGGCGTTCGATTCCGCCATGCCCAGCCGCCAGGCGCAGCCGATCTGGCGACGCATGTTCATGCTGGGCTCGGCCGTCAGCGGCTTGACGCTGGCCAGTGCTGCCATCGCCCTGGTACCGGTGGACAGCTTTGCGCAACAGGCCTGGGTGTTCGGCCTGCTCGGCGCGGCGACCTTGTCCGCCAGTGTGGCCTATGCCGTCAGTCTGCCGGCTTTCCTGTCGTTTGCCGTGCCCTGCCTGGTGCCGGCCATCCTCTATTTATTCTGGAGCGGCGACCCGCAACAGCAAGGCTGGGGTTGCCTGGGCCTGATTCTGCTGGCATCCCTGAGCCTGGTGGCATGGCAGGTCAATCGCCTGATCCAGCGCGGGCTGCTCAGGCGCTTCCAGAACCAGGCGTTGATCGAGCATCTGCAGCAAGCGCAACAACGCAGCGAGCAACTGAACCAGGAACTGGTGCGTGAGGTGGAGCAGCGGCGCCAGGTCGAACAAGAGTTGCGCGAAGCACAGATCGGCCTGCAGCAACGCGTCGATCAGCGCAGTCAGGAACTGGACGCGGCCAGCCTGGCCCTGAGCAAAAGCGAGGCGCGTCTGGCCATGGCGCTGCAGGCCAGCGAACTGGGGCTGTGGGACTGGAACCTGCAAACCGATGAGGTCCACCACACCCAGCTCAAGGAGTTGTTCGGCCTGGAGCCGGAATACGTCACGGCGATGCTCAGCCACCTCAAGCCACGCCTGCACCCGGACGACTTGCCGCTGCTCAAGCGCGCGCTGGTGGAGCACCTTAAAGGCCGCAGCGAGGACTACCTGGTGGAATACCGGGTGCGCCATGGCGATGGCCATTGGGTATGGATCCAGGACCGTGGCCGCGCCGTGGAGCGCTCGCCCAGTGGACGCGTCACGCGGATGCTCGGCACCCGCCGCGACATCAGCGCCGGCAAGGTCCTGGAAGAACAGCAGCGCCTGGCATCGACGGTGTTCGAGGCGGCCAGCGAAGGCATTGTGATCCTCGACCCGGACTACGTGCTGATAGCCGTCAACCAGGCATTCAGCCGCGTTACCGGCTTCGACATTGACGACATGATCGGGCGCAATGTCGTGGAGCTGCCCAGCAGCCGCGACGCACGGCGCCACTTCCCGGTGATCCGCCAGGCGTTGCTCAGCCACGGCACCTGGCAGGGCGAGCTCGTGGAAACCCGCAAGAACGGCGAACTCTACCCGCAATGGCTACAACTGAATGTAGTCCGGGATATTCGGGGAAATGTCAGCCATATCGTGGGTTTCTTCGCTGATCTGTCCGCGCGGCGCGAATCCGAGGAGCGCATGCGCTACCTCACGCACTACGACGAATTGACCGGGCTGGCCAACCGCTCGCTGTTCCGCGAGCGGTTGCGCGAAGCCCATCAGCGGGTGCGCCAGGGTGGCCGCAGCCTGGCTTTACTGCATATCAACCTGGACCGTTTCAAGCTGCTCAACGACAGCCTCGGGCATGAAGTGGCCGACCAGTTGTTGCAGAAAATGGCCCGCCGCTTGATCAACGCCTTGCCCGAAGCCGACACCATAGCGCGGCTCTCTGGCGATGAATTCGCCGTGCTGTTCGACGCCTACGGCAACCTGTCGAGCCTGGCGCGGGTGGCCACGCGGTTGCTGGCCAAGTTGCGGGTGCCGGTGACGGTGGAAGGGCACGAGCTGGTGGTCAGTGCCTCAATGGGCGTCAGCCTGTTGCCCGACAATGCGCGGGAAATATCCGCGCTGGTCAG
Source organism: Pseudomonas sp. B6001 (assembly GCF_013386015.1). NCBI lineage: Bacteria > Pseudomonadati > Pseudomonadota > Gammaproteobacteria > Pseudomonadales > Pseudomonadaceae > Pseudomonas > Pseudomonas sp. B6001. The sequence goes on along the minus strand of NZ_JACAOX010000002.1, from coordinate 576,096 downwards.
CCAGTCGAACATGGCCATGCAGCACGCCAAGCACCTGGGCGGTAATAACTTCCAGTTCTACACCGACAGCCTGCAGGCCAGCACCCTGGAACGTTTGCAGCTGGAAAACCAGCTGCGCAAGGCGATTGATGAGCGCCAGCTTACGGTGTTCTACCAACCCAAACTGTGCCTGGCCAGTGGCAAGCTGAATGCGGCCGAAGCATTGATTCGTTGGGAACATCCGCAGTGGGGCATGGTGCCGCCCGGCGACTTTATCGGGCTGGCCGAAGAAACCGGCCTGATCGTGCCGCTGGGGGAGTTCGTGTTGCGCCAGGCGTGCTGGCAGGCTTGTGAATGGCAACGCCAGGGGCTGGCGCCGATTCGGGTGTCGGTCAACCTGTCGGTGCACCAACTGCGCCAGGGCAAGCTGATCAGCCTGGTGCGCCAGGTGCTGGAAGAAACCGGGCTCGATCCGCAATACCTGGAGCTGGAACTGACCGAAAGCCAGCTGCTCGACAGCGTCGAGCACATCATCTCGACCTTCCAGCAACTGCGCGACCTGGGAGTGAAGCTGGCGATTGATGATTTTGGCACCGGTTACTCATCCCTCAGTTACCTCAAGCGCATCCCCGTGGACTACGTGAAGATCGACCAGACGTTCATTCGTGGCCTGGGCCAGGGACGCGAAGATGCCTCGATCACCCGCGCAATCATTGCCATGGCCCACGGGCTGTCGCTCAAGGTGGTGGCCGAGGGTGTGGAAGATCAGCAGCAGCTGGACTTTTTGCGGGATGAGCAATGCGACGAGGTGCAAGGCTATTTGATCAGTCGGCCGGTGGAAGCGGATGGCTTGGCGGATTTGTTACGAAAAAATGCCGATTTTCCATAGTTGAGCCCAAGCCGCACGCGGGGCTACATCGAGCCTGCCCGCTGAATCAGCGGGCAGCAGCGTGATTAAGTGATGCATCGAACGGGCAAATCGTTAATTCTTGTAGTATAACTACAAGCTTGCTACATCCCTGGCGTCTGCCAATAACAAGAGTCCAGCCCTTTGAACCTGTTGCAACATATCGCCCAGTCGCGCCACCTGTTACGCAAATCGGAACTCAAGGTTGCCGATCACGTGCTGCTTGACCCTGCGGCCGTGATGCACAGTTCCATGGCCGACCTGGCCCACAGCGTGGGCATCAGCGAGCCGACCATCGTGCGCTTCTGCCGCGCCATCGGTTGCTCCGGTTTCCAGGACTTGAAGCTCAAGCTGGCCCAGAGCCTGGCAGCGGGTGCGAGCTTTGGCCAGTTTGCGATCCACGAAGACGATTCCGTCGCCGACTACAGCCTGAAAATCTTCGACACCACCCTGCACACCCTGATGGAAGTGCGCGAAAAGCTCGACCCGGTGGAGCTGCAAAAAGCCGTGACCGCCATGTCCCAGGCCCAGCGCGTGGAATTCTATGGTTTCGGCGCGTCCGGCGCGGTGGCGGCGGATGCCCAGCACAAGTTCTTCCGTTTGCTGCTGACGGCGGCGGCCTACAGCGACCCGCACATGCAGGCGATGTCGGCGGTGACGTTGAAGCCCAGCGACGTGGCGATCTGCATTTCCCAGTCCGGCCGCTCCAAGGATTTGCTGATCACCGCCAACCTGGTGCGTGAAAGCGGCGCGACCCTGATTACCCTGTGCCCGAGCCAGACGCCATTGGCAGAGCTGTCGACCGTCAACCTGGCGATCGATGTGCACGAGGACACCGAGATCTACACGCCGCTGACCTCGCGTATCGCCCACCTGGTGGTGATCGACGTGCTGGCGATGGGCGTGGCCATGGCGCGCGGCCCGAGCCTGGTCAACCACCTCAAGAGCGTGAAGCGCAGCTTGCGCAGCCTTCGGTTGTCACCCAAGTCCGTAAAAGCCCTCGACGACTGATAGTTTGTACGCGGACCAATTGTGGGAGCGGGCTTGCTCGCGAATGCGGAGTGTCAGTCACTGAATATGCTGGCTGGCCCACCGCATTCGCGAGCAAGCCCGCTCCCACATTTTGATTGGGTCCTGCCCCGCAAGATTCATCGTCCTGTCATCCCCATGCCGCTAAACCGTCATTGCCCGAGCCCATCCTGAACTCCCCTTACTCGCATTGGGAGACTCGAAATGGCTCGGCAATACGAAGAAAGCAACAGCACCGTCAAGACCCGCCGCCAGCAGGAAGACCAGCGCCGCATGGCCTTCCGTCGCGCAATTGAAGACCGCTGCGATCAGCGTCAATTGCAACAGAGCATCAGTGACTATCCAGAACTCCACTGGCAGGCACCCGCGGCTGCCCAGCGAAGCGTTCAGCCAGCGCGCTGATCTGTAGTCGCTCGCTGCGGATAAAGCCCAGGAATGCATGGGCCACCGGTGACAGGCGCTTGGCCTTGGCCTGCACCAGGCACCAGCTGCGGTACAGCGGCAGTTCTTCCACCGGCAGCTCCCTGAGCCCGCCGGTGGCCAGTTCCAGGTTGACCGCGTGGCGCGTCAGCAGCGCCACGCCCAACCCGGCGGTCACGCACTCGCGCTGCGCCTCGGCCGAAGACACTTCCACCGTCTGGGTGAAGTGCACGCGCTTCTCCTTGAAATACTCCTCGCACGCCATCCGCGTGCCGGACCCCGGCTCGCGCAACAGCAGCGTGTAAGGCTCAAGGTCCTGCAGGCGCAACGGCCCTTGATGACTCAGCGGATGATCGTGGGGCGCCACCGCGACAATCGGGTTGTTCAGGAACGGCAGGAATTCCAGGCCCATGTCCTGGGGCACCATCGACATGATCACCAGGTCGTCGCGGTTGTCTGAAAGCCGGCGAATCACCTGGGCGCGGTTGACCACCGTCAGGTGCAGGTTGACCTCCGGATGCTGGCGCTTGAAGGCGGCAAACAGGTGCGGCACGAAGTACTTGGCGCTGGATTCCACCGCCAGTTTCAGCTGGCCCTGCAACGAGCCCTGCATGTCGGAGAGCTGCATATCGAGGTTTTCCAGGCGGCCGAAAATGTCCCGGCTGGCCCGTTGCAAGGCTTCAGCAGCTTCAGTCATATAGAGCTTTTTGCCGACGTAATCGAACAATGGCTGGCCCAGCAGCTCTTCCAGCTGCTTGATTTGTAGGCTAACGGCCGGTTGCGTGAGGGACATTTCCTCGGCTGCGCGGCTGTAGGAACGCAAATCACAGACTTCATTGAAAATCTGCAATTGACGCAATGTCATACGCATCAATGACTTACGCATAGTTCAAACACTCCCGCCGACCCTTGATGCGACGACTATAAGTCTTTGCTTATACACAACCCAATAATTATTGATTTTTGTTAATCCCTGCAGGGGCATAGTGTGTGTCACGCGACTGCCATGAAACATTTGGTCACGCGCCGACCCGCTTCCAGGGTCGAAGTAGGTAGCAATCGGCTCAAGGGAATTTCCAAGTGATAAAAAAGATCCTGATCGCCAACCGTGGTGAGATTGCCGTACGTATCGTGCGTGCCTGCGCCGAGATGGGCATTCGTTCGGTCGCGGTCTATTCCGATGCCGATCGCCATGCCCTGCATGTAAAGCGTGCAGATGAAGCCCACAGCATCGGTGCCGAGCCATTGGCCGGTTACCTGAACCCGCGCAAGCTGGTGAACCTGGCGGTGGAAACCGGTTGCGACGCGCTGCACCCCGGCTACGGCTTCCTCTCGGAAAACGCCGAGCTGGCAGATATTTGCGCCGAACGTGGGATCAAGTTCATCGGCCCATCGGCCGAAGTGATTCGCCGCATGGGCGACAAGACCGAAGCCCGCCGCAGCATGATCAAGGCCGGTGTGCCGGTCACCCCGGGCACCGAAGGCAACGTTGCCGACATCGCCGAAGCCCTCACCGAAGGCGACCGCATTGGTTACCCGGTGATGCTCAAGGCCACCTCCGGTGGTGGCGGTCGCGGTATCCGTCGCTGCAACAGCCGTGAAGAACTCGAACAAGCCTTCCCCCGGGTAATTTCCGAAGCCACCAAGGCCTTCGGTTCGGCGGAAGTGTTCCTGGAAAAATGCATCGTCAATCCCAAGCACATCGAGGCGCAGATCCTCGGTGACAGCTTCGGCAATGTGGTGCACCTGTTCGAGCGCGATTGCTCGATCCAGCGCCGTAACCAGAAGCTGATCGAAATCGCCCCAAGCCCCCAGCTGACCCCTGAACAGCGCGCCTACATCGGCGACCTGTCGGTGCGCGCGGCCAAGGCCGTGGGCTACGAGAACGCCGGCACCGTGGAGTTCCTGCTCGCCGAGGGCGAGGTGTACTTCATGGAGATGAACACCCGGGTGCAGGTGGAACACACCATTACCGAAGAAATCACCGGCATCGACATTGTGCGTGAGCAGATCCGCATTGCGTCGGGCCTGCCGCTGTCGGTCAAGCAGGAAGACATTCAGCACCGGGGTTTTGCGTTGCAGTTCCGCATCAACGCCGAAGACCCGAAGAACAACTTCCTGCCCAGCTTCGGCAAGATCACCCGTTACTACGCACCCGGCGGTCCCGGCGTGCGTACCGACACGGCGATCTACACCGGCTACACCATCCCGCCGTTCTACGACTCGATGTGCCTGAAGCTGGTGGTGTGGGCGTTGACCTGGGAAGAAGCCATGGACCGCGGCCTGCGCGCCCTGGACGACATGCGCCTGCAAGGCGTGAAGACCACCGCCGCCTATTACCAGGAAATCCTGCGCAACCCGGAATTCCGCAGCGGCCAGTTCAACACCAGTTTTGTGGAAAGCCACCCTGAGCTGACCAACTACTCGATCAAGCGCAAACCCGAAGAGCTGGCCCTGGCCATCGCCGCCGCCATCGCCGCCCACGCAGGCCTGTGAGGAATATAAGAATGAGCAAGAAGATCTTCGTAACCGACACCATCCTGCGCGACGCCCACCAATCGTTGCTGGCAACCCGCATGCGCACCGACGACATGCTGCCGATCTGCGACAAGCTCGACAAAGTCGGCTACTGGTCCCTGGAAGTCTGGGGCGGCGCGACCTTCGACGCCTGCGTACGCTTCCTGAAAGAAGACCCGTGGGAGCGCCTGCGCAAACTGCGCGCGGCGTTGCCCAACACGCGCCTGCAAATGCTGCTGCGTGGCCAGAACCTGTTGGGCTACCGCCACTACAGCGACGATGTGGTCAAAGCCTTCGTCGCCAAGGCCGCTGTCAACGGTATCGACGTGTTCCGCATCTTCGACGCGATGAACGACGTGCGTAACCTGCGAGTGGCCATCGAAGCGGTAAAAGCCGCCGGCAAACATGCCCAGGGCACCATCGCCTACACCACCAGCCCGGTGCACACCATCGAGGCGTTCGTGGCCCAGGCCAAGCAAATGGAAGCCATGGGTTGCGACTCGGTGGCGATCAAGGACATGGCCGGCCTGCTGACGCCATACGCCACCGGCGAGCTGGTCAAGGCGCTGAAGGCCGAGCAGAGTCTGCCGATCTTCATCCACTCCCACGACACTGCGGGCCTGGCTTCGATGTGCCAGCTCAAGGCCATTGAAAACGGTGCCGACCATATCGACACCGCCATCTCCAGCTTCGCCTGGGGCACCAGCCACCCGGGTACCGAGTCGATGGTCGCGGCCCTCAAAGGCAGCGAATTCGACACCGGCCTCAGCCTGGAACTGCTGCAGGAAATCGGTTTGTACTTCTACGCTGTGCGCAAGAAGTACCACCAGTTCGAAAGCGAATTCACCGCCGTCGACACCCGCGTGCAAGTCAACCAGGTACCGGGCGGGATGATTTCCAACCTGGCCAACCAGCTGAAAGAGCAGGGCGCGCTGAACCGCATGAGCGAAGTGCTGGCCGAAATCCCGCGGGTTCGTGAAGACCTTGGCTTCCCGCCGCTGGTCACCCCGACTTCGCAGATCGTCGGTACCCAGGCGTTCTTCAACGTGCTGGCCGGCGAGCGCTACAAGACCATCACCAACGAAGTGAAGCTGTACCTGCAAGGCGGCTACGGCAAGGCGCCGGGCACCGTGAATGAAAAACTGCGGCGCCAGGCCATCGGCAGCGAAGAGGTGATCGACCATCGCCCGGCAGATCTGCTGAAGCCGGAAATGACCAAGTTGCGCGGCGAAATCGGCGCGTTGGCCAAGTCCGAAGAAGACGTACTGACCTACGCGATGTTCCCGGACATCGGGCGCAAATTCCTTGAAGAGCGCGACGCTGGCACCTTGAGCCCTGAAGTGCTGTTGCCGATTCCTGAAGCCGGCGGCGTGGCCCGTGCCGGTGGTGAAGGTGTGCCGACCGAGTTCGTGATCGACGTGCACGGCGAAAGCTATCGCGTGGACATCACCGGGGTGGGCGTCAAGGCCGAAGGCAAGCGCCACTTCTACCTGTCCATCGACGGCATGCCGGAAGAAGTGGTGTTCGAGCCGCTCAACGAGTTTGTCAGCAGTGGCGGCAGCAAGCGCAAGCACGCCACCGCGCCAGGCCATGTCAGCACGGCGATGCCGGGCAACATCGTCGACGTGCTGGTCAAGGAAGGCGACGTGGTGAAGGCCGGCCAGGCTGTGTTGATCACTGAAGCGATGAAGATGGAGACCGAAGTACAGGCGTCGATCGCCGGCAAGGTCACCGCCGTACACGTGGCCAAGGGCGACCGGGTCAACCCGGGTGAAATCCTGATTGAAATCGAAGGCTGATCAACAGCCTTCGAAACTACCGCTTAATCCTCGGGGGGGCATGTGCCCCCTTTTTTTTCGCCCGCAATAATCAGAACGCCAGGGTCCACTCGCCCAGCAAACCCTGGTTACTGCTGTGGGTGCCGACCTCGGCGGTATAGGCCAGGCCCACGGTGTGCCGGGTCGACAGCGCCAGGTCCACTCCGGTGTGCAGCGCCAGGCTGTCGCGGTCCAGGGAGGTGCCTTCGATGGTGAAGTCACTGTTGAAGCCCGGCCGTTTTACCCACGCGGAGGACTGGCGCACGGTGCTGCTCACGTCACCGTAGAGGTGCTTCCAGCCTGTGCTCAGGTGCGGCTTGAGGGCCATTTGGTTGTCCAGCGTGAAGGCACTGGCCAGGCGCAAGCCGAAGGTGCTGCTGAGGTTTTCCTGGGTCTGGGCGCCGACATTCAGCGCTGTAAAGCCGCCTTTTTCCTTGTAGCGGTCGCGGTGATAGCGCTGGTAGCCGATCCCCGCATAGGGTTCGACGCTGAAACTGCCCTTGTCCAGTTGATAGCCCAGCTCGGCGAAAGCGTTCTGGCTTTGGGCGTTGTATTTGCCTTTGGACTGCTCGCGGCGCTCAACGAAATCAAAGTCTACGGTGCGTTGGGTTTGGCCGGCATGGCTGCTGTAGATCGCCCCCAGGCGCAGTGCAAGGGGGCCGTCCTGACGCACGGCGTAACCGCCGAGGTGCCAGCTGTCCAATTCGCCCTTGAAGCGTTTGGCGTTCAGGTCGCTGGCGGACTTGGCGCCCATCACACCCACCCGCCAGGCATCGTCCACTGCCCAGTCGCCGCCCAGCATCAGGCCTTGGGTGTGTTGCTGCAGGCCCACGCTACCGTGCTGTCCTTCAAGCTTGCCAGCGTTGCCCAGGGCCTGGAGCCATACGTGGCCATTGCCTTCGGCATCCGTAAGGTTGCGTTCGTCGCCTGTCCGGCGCATGACTGAAAGCAGGCTGCTGTTGAGCTGTTTCATGCTGTCTTGAGTGGCGGCGCCAAGGTTGGCGTTCTGGCTGCCTGCCAGCTGCTCCAGAACTGCACCCACACGGCCCGGTGCCAGCCTGCCAAGTTCCCGGGCGATATTGTCCAGTTCGTACTCCTCCCAGTCATTGAGTTCGCCCGACTTGATGAGGGTGTCCACGGCAGAGTCCAGTACGCGGGCAACCTGCTGGCCGTTACGGGTGGTGGCGTGGTCGGTAAAGTAAAAGTCGGGAGTGGGCTTGGGTGGCTTGGGGCGCTGATGGCCTTGCTGGCCGACCTCTGGCGCCGGGATGAACCACTCGCTGTCTGGATCGATGTCCCCTCGCGCCTGGACGAATTGAGCGTTGGTGGCACCCAGCGCGAAGGTGATGGCGAGTGCGAGTTGTTTCTGAAGGAGTGGCATGCAGGTCCGACCTCTTGATGTATGAGGTCGGGAAATCTAGCGGGGTAAAGGGCGGATAAATGTCAGGCCATCCACCCTTTGCCTGCCAGAGATGTCTCTAGTGGGCCGCGATTAAAAACTCATCTGCCATTGCCCGATCAGCCCGTGATTGCGGCTGTTACTGCCTATTTCGCCGCTGTAGCCCACGCCGAGGGTATGGCGTGCCGACAGGCCTACATCCAGCCCGGCTTCCAGCAACAGGCTGTCGCGGTCCAGGGCGCTGCCTTCGACGTTGAACGCGGTGCCGCCCATCAGGAAGGCCTGGCGGGTGCTGCTGTCCACGTCGCCGTAGGTGTGCTTCCAGCCGGCGCTGACCCGCGGTGTGAGACTGATGCCGTTGTCCAGCTGGCTCAAGTGCGCCAGGCGCAGGCCGAAGGTGCTGCTGAAATTGTCCTGGGTTTGCCCGTCGACATGCAGGGCGGCGGCGCCGCCTTTTTCGTTGTAGCTGTCGCGGTGGTAGCGCTGGTAGCCGAGGTTGGCGAACGGCTCGGCGCTCAGGCGCCCGCTGCCCATGGCATAACCCAGTTCGGCGAAGGCTTGTTGGCTGTCGGCGTCGTAGTCACCTTTGGGCCGATCGTTGAAACCGTCAAAGGCCACCGTACGTTTACTGTCTCCCTGGTGCCCGCTGTACGCAGCACCCAGGCGCAAGGCCAGCGGTCCGCTCTGGCGCATGGCGTAGACGCCGGCGTGCCAGCTGTCGACGCTGCCGTCGACGCCGGTGGTGTCCAGGTCGGTCTTCGAATAACCGCCCAGCACGCCCACGCGCCAGTCCGAATCGAGCGCCCAATCGGCCCCCAGCACGCTGCCTTTGGTGCGCTGGGTCAGGCCATTGCTGCCGTGGTCGCCGTCGAGCTCGCCGTAGCTGCCGATGCCTTGCAGCCACAGGCGGCCCCGGGCATTGGGATCGTTGAGGTTGCGGGCTTCGGCGGGTACGCCGGTGGCGGCCAGTACGGGGGTGTCTTTTTGATCAAGGCCCACCAGCAGTCCGGCACCGCCGCCCAGTTGGTGCATGGCGTTCAACATGCTGTTGCCGACCTGGGCGCTGGCGCCGAGGGTGGCACTGGTCAGGTTGGCGGTGCTGCTGCCGGCCAATTGCTCGATGGCGGCACCGGCGCTGCTGTTGGTGGTGTTGAGCAAGGCGTTGTACAACGCGTTGTTCTTGCCCAGGCTCGCCAGGGCGTTGGCGGCGCGGGTGCCGTTGCCGGTGTTGGCGAACTGATTGAACGCCACGTCATTGCGGGAATAGGTCAGGCCGACCTGGGTAGGGCTGTAATCCAGTGTGGGGGTGAGGAAGGCATAGTCGCTGGTGACCTTGCCGAACGTGCCATTGATGCTGCCGGCCTGCAGTACCGTGTAGTGGCTCTGCCACGGGTAGGTGCCGGTGCCGGGATTGACCGCCAGGGTCGCGCCATTCAGGTACGCGGTGCCGCCGACCTGGACCGGTGCGCTGCTGCCGTCGGCGTTCACGCCATAGGCCAGGGTCGAGCCGCTGGTCATCGTCAGGTCGCGGGTGATGCTGGCGGTGCCGAGGGCGGTGCTGGTCTGCAAGGTGCCTTTGACCAACAGGCTGCCGACACTGCCGCCACCGGCATAGATACCGCCTTCATCGACGGTCAGGTTGCCAGCGATCCCACCCTGGTTGATCAGCTTGGCGCCGCTGAAAATCTCGCCGCCGTCGCTGAAGTCGCCGCTGCCGGTGAGGGTCCAGGTGCCTTGCTTCACGTCCAGCCATTCGAAGTTGCGGCTGTCGCCGAAACTGCCGCCGGCGGCGTCGTCCATGATCACGCGGTCATATCCGGTGCCGCCATCCACCACGCCGACAAAGCGGCTGCCGCCGAGCAGGGTCAGCGTGTCATCGCCGCCGCCCAAATCCAGGGCGAGGCCGTTGCTGCCGCTGATCAAGCCGGCGTTGACCACCGTGTCGGCAAACTCGCCGACGAACTTCACGCCGAAGCCGTTCAGGCCCTGAATGGTGCCATGGTTGATCAGGGTGGTTGCAGCAAGTCCCGGGCCGTCGCTGCCGTCGTCCACCAGCACCGCGTTGTTGGCACCGCTTACCAATGCACCCACGCCGTTGAACACATAGCCACCACCGAGGGCGATGCCTTCGCTGCCGTTGGCAAAGCCGTTCTTGTCGACACCACCGGCGCCGACGCCCTGGATGACTCCGTAGTTTTCGATGTGGGCAATCTTGTCGATGTCCACGCCGTCACCATCGCCGTCCGGCTGCAGTCCGGAGAATGCGCCGGTAATAGTGCCGTGGTTGATCACCGTGCCATCGCCGTCGGAACCAAAACCCGAGCCGTTGCGGCCGATTACCGTGCCGTAGTTGGTCAGCGTGGCGCCCAGGTCGGTGGTGATGCCGTGGCGGCCGCCGGAGATGAGGCCGTAGTTGGTGACGGTCACGCCAGTAGCGGAGTCGATGTCGACGCCGTCGAATTTGTCATCGCGCGAGTGGGTGTCGCCGGTGGAAATCTCGCCGTAGTTGGTGATCGTAGCGTTGCCGCCGGTCTTCATGCCGTCGCTGGCGTCACCGCGAATCAGCCCGCCCTGGCGGTTGATGATAGTGGTGGTGACGTTGGAGCTGCGGATCGCATCCAGGTCCAGCCCTTGGCCGGTGGCGGAGCGAATGGTGCCGTTGTTGTCGATCAACAGGCTGCCGCTGGCGAAGTTGCTGTCGATGCGCAGCGCGTCGTTGGCGCCCTGGATCACACCGCCTGCGCGGTTGTAGATGGTGTAGTTGCGAGCGGCGGTGAGGTCGCCGCTGCTGTCGATTCCGCGGCCGCCAGTGGAGGCGATAGTGCCCGAGTTATCGATCCGCACGCCGTTGCCGCTGGTGCCGTCTTTCAAGGTCACCGCGACTTTGGAGGTGGTGATACTGCCCGGTGCCGAAATCGTCAACGAGTCACTGCCACCCAGGGTTTGCCCGGTGGTGGTGGGCGTGTCGATCTGCAGCGTCTTGGTTGGCGTGGGCGCCGCATCGACAAAACCGCTGCTGACCAGCAGGCCGAGAGTGAGCGCAAGGCGCTGGGGCGAAGGGGGCATGGCGGGCGACCTTGTTTTTGGAAAAGAGTCGACCTGTATAGCGGAGGTTTTTTACAGAATGATGGCGAGGAGGTGACGGGGATTGAAATGAGCCTGACGGTTGAAGAACGAACCCGGTTGATCGAAAGCATTCAGGATGCATTGGCCGAGGGAACGCTGGAAATAGCCGAGGCGGTACGCCGGCTGCGAACGGAAGTCACTGGGCTGCATCAGAGCCAGTTTGCCAAGATGTGCAAAATCTCCGTACGCACGCTGGTACATATCGAACATGGCGAGGGCAATCAGACGCTGAAGTCGTTGAACGCAGTGTTCAGGCCGTTTGGGTTGAAGATGGGAGTGGTGAAGGTTCGCAGAAGCTTGTAGGAAAAGGCGATGGCGTGGTGTTTGATCGTGAGCAAGTATTTCAAGGTATAGATGCTCGCCTATTCGCCTCGGCTGAGCACAAGGCCCGGATACGCTGAAGATACAATGTGGGAGCCGGGCTTGCCCGCGATGACGGTGGGTCAGTTGATACATTCGTGACTGATACACCGCTTTCGCGAGCAAGCCCGCTCCCACATTTGTCAGGGGGTGGCAGGGTGGCTTAGGTACGGCACTCCACCAGCGTTTTCAACTGTCCCGAACCGGTCTGGTTGGCATCCGACAGCCACGCTTCAAACCCGGCCCCAATCGCCGGCCATTCCCCATCCAGGATCGAATACCACGCCGTATCCCGGTTCTTTCCCTTCACTACGGTGTGCTGGCGAAACACCCCTTCAAAACTGAAACCCAAACGCTCGGCGGCGTTTTTGGAGCGGGCGTTGGCGTTGTTGCACTTCCACTCCAGGCGGCGATTGCCCAGCTCAAACGAGTGCCTGGCCAGCAGGTACACCGCCTCGGTGCTTTTCGGAGAGCGTTGCATCGGGGCACCGAAGGTCACGTGGCCGATTTCAATGCGGCCTTGCTCGGGCACGATGGACATCAGGCTGAGGATGCCTTGCACCTCGCCGCTGGCCTTGTCGATCACGCTGAAGAAGTACGGGTCGCTGTGGGACGCGTGGTTGTTCAGCCAGGCATCGAAGGCGGCGCGCTCGGGGAACGGGCCGTAAGGCAAATAATCCCACAGCTTCGGATCCGCGCCGGGACCTTGCAGGGCGTTGAACAGGTCATCGCCGTGGCGGGCGGGGTCGAGTTTTTCCAGGCGCACGAAGCGCCCTTCGATAAGGGTGACGGTGGGCGCCGGGACACCTTTCCAGTCGGCCAATGATGTCGTCATGCTGTGCTTCTCCTTAAAGACCTTTGCGAAACTGGATAAAACCGGGGCGTTCGGCGATGCGTTCGTACAGCTGGATGGCGGTGGCGTTGGTCTCGTGAGTCAGCCAGTGGACCTTGCAGCAACCGTCGGCCTTGGCGGTGGCGTAGACGAATTCGATCAGCTTGCGGCCGACGCCGGTGCCGCGCTGGGCCGGATCTACCAGCAAATCCTGCAGGTAGCAGGAGTTCTCGATGCTCCAGTTGGAACGGTGGTAGATGAAATTGACCATGCCTACGGCCTTGCCGTCCTGCCAGGCCAGGGCCGAGTGGGTCGGCTCATTGGCGTCGATCAAGCGTTGCCAGGTGTTCTGGCTGACGGCGTCGGGCAGCTCGGTGTTGTAGAAGCGCAGGTAGGCTTGCCACAGGGGCAACCAAGCGGCGTGGTCGGCGGCACTGACCTGGCGGATTTCGATCTGGCTCATGATGGCTCCTTGGGAATAAAGCGGGCGAGGGTCTGGTCGCGTACGGCGGTGCTGGCGGCCAGGCCGTCGCGAACGCCGGCGATGTCCGCCGGGCTGCGGTTCTGGCTGAGTTTGCGTTTGCCTTCCAGGCGTTGGATCGGCAGGGCAAAGCCGACGATGGCCTTGAGCATGCCGTCGATGTAGTCGGCCGGGGCGTCGCTGACTTTCCAGGGTTGGGCGCGATTGCCTTCATGGCGGTCGGTGAGGGCGCTGACCAGTTCGAGCAGGCGCTCGGCGTCGGTGAACACTTCGCCGGTGCCGTAGGCGTGTACCGCGATGTAATTCCAGGTCGGCACCACTTTGCCGTGTTCGGCCTTGGCCGGGTAGAACGACGGGCTGATGTAGGCCTCGGCCCCGGCAAAAATCACCAGGGCCTCGCCGCCATTTTGCAGGTCCTGCCATTGGCGATTGGCCTTGGCCATGTGCCCGTAAAGGGTGCCGTTGGGCCCTTCATCCGGGTTGAGCAGCAGCGGCAAATGGCTGGCTTGCAGGCCTTGTTCGCCCAAGGTCACCAGTTGCGCCAGGCGCGTGTGCTGGATCAGTTGCTGGATTTCAGGCAAGTCATCGAGGGCAAAGGCGCGTGGTGTGTACATGAAGATTTTCCTTGGCGAATGCCTGCATCCTAGGCAGGCTATTGGTTCGTTGTAAGAGCCATCTACAGTCAATTTTATAGGTCCAATTCCATGCCTGCGCTAGAACCACCGCTCTCGTTCAACCCGGCGGGTATCGAGTTGGACCGCCGCCAGGGACTCACCCGCCAGCTCTATCAGGCGCTGCGCCAGCGAGTACTGGATGGCCGGTTAGTCAGTGGCACCCGGCTCCCCGCCAGCCGTGACCTGGCGGCGGCACTGTCGATCTCGCGCAACAGTGTGGTTCGCGCCTACGACCAACTGTATGCCGAAGGATTTATCGAAGGCCGCGTGGGTGATGGCACCTATGTGGCGCAATTGCCGCAGACGTCGACGCCCGCAAAAAAACTATCCACAAAAGTGTCCACAGGGTTATCAACAGGCTTATCCCCAGGTTTATCCACAAATCGCCCGGATTTACCTGTGTTTTCGTCCAGTCAAGTTATCCACAGCGGTGCGCTGGCGCGGGTGGAAAACAATCATTTGGCGCTTCCGCCCAGTGGTCCGCCGAGGGCTTTCAGGGTGGGCGTACCGGCTTTCGATCTGTTCCCGTTTGACGTGTGGGCCAAGCTGAATGCGGCTTTCTGGCGCAATCCGGACTTGCAGCAGTTGTGTTACGGCGACCCGGCGGGCGACGCGCGCCTGCGTGGATTGATTGCGGCCTATCTACGCAGTTCTCGCGGCATGCAGTGCACGGCTGAGCAAATAGTGATCACCAGTGGCGCGCAGCAGGCAATCAGCCTTTGTGCACAGCTGCTGGTGGAGCCCGGCGATGAGGTTGCCATCGAGAATCCGGGGTATCGGGCAGCAGGCCATGCGTTCGCGGTGGCGGGCGGCCAATTGCATGGCGTGACGGTGGACAGCGAGGGCATCGACTGCGCTGCCTTGAACCGCCTCGGCGGTTGCCGCCTGGCCTACGTCACCCCGTCCCATCAATACCCCACCGGCGTGGTGATGAGCCTGGCCCGGCGCCTGGAACTGCTGGCCTGGGCCGAGCGTACGGGCGGCTGGATCGTCGAGGATGACTACGACGGTGAGTACCGCTACAGCGGCGCGCCCCTGGCGCCACTGGCGGCCCTCGATCGCACGGGGCGGGTGCTGTATGTCGGGACTTTCGGCAAGGTGGCCTTTCCGGCGCTGCGCCTGGGTTACCTGGTGTTGCCGGCCGGCCTGGTCCAGGCCTTTGCCCGGCGCCGCGCGGTGGACGTGCGCCACTCGGAAGTCAGCACTCAGGCGGTGATGGCGGAGTTCATGGCGACCGGGCATTTCCAGCGTCATGTACGCCGCATGCGCCGCGCCGCGCAGAGCCGGCTCAATGCGCTATTGGCCGAATGGCCTGCCGACATTGAAGGCGTTGGCCGTCTGCCGTCGGTGGCGGCCGGGCTGCACCTGACCGTGCGGGTCGACAGCCTGGCGCGGGAACAGGCGCTGATCCAACAGGCGGCGGCAGTGGGTGTGGAGGTCAATGGCTTGAGCAGCTATTGGTTGCCGGAGTCACTCACGCCGCAGGATCAGCGTGCCGGATTGGTATTGGGGTTTGCTGCCGTGCCCGAGGCACAGATCAGCCAGGCGTTGAAGCGCTTGGGCCAGGTTTGGCGCGCGCCGGTTGCGCACTGAGGCGCAACCGGCGGCAACCGATCAGGTGCCGGACTTGATCTTGGTCCAGGCGCGGGTCCTGGCTCGTTCGGCGTCACGTCCCAGGGGCTTGAGGGTATACAGCGTGGCCATGGCCGCCTCGGTCGGG
Organism: Pseudomonas sp. B6001; assembly: GCF_013386015.1. Classification (NCBI taxonomy): domain Bacteria; kingdom Pseudomonadati; phylum Pseudomonadota; class Gammaproteobacteria; order Pseudomonadales; family Pseudomonadaceae; genus Pseudomonas; species Pseudomonas sp. B6001. The sequence goes on along the minus strand of NZ_JACAOX010000002.1, from coordinate 560,835 downwards.
TACAGGTTGGGGTTGTTGCGAATCGCCGGATCCACCAACCCGGTGGCGTCCTTGTTGGGGTTGGGGTAACCGACAAAATCGCTGATCGGCGCGATCACGCCCGGTTGCAGCAGGTAGTTGATAAAGGCGTAGGCGTCTTCCGGGTCCTTGGCGCCTTTGGGGATCGCGAGCATGTCGAACCAGATCGGCGCGCCTTCTTTGGGTAGCCGCATGTCCACGGTCACACCGTTCCTGGCTTCCTTGGCGCGGTTGGCGGCCTGGGAGAAGCTGCCGGAATAGCCGACCGCCACGCAGATGTCGCCGTTGGCAATGTCGGCCATGTACTTGGACGAGTGGAAATAGGTGATGTACGGGCGGATCTTCATCAGCAGTGCTTCGGCTTTGACATAGTCCGCCGGGTTGCTGCTGTTGGGGTCCAGGCCCAGGTGTTGCAGGGCCAGGGGCAGGATTTCCGACGGCGAATCCAGCAGCGCCACGCCGCATTGCTTGAGCTTGCTGATGTTCTCGACGTTGAAGATCAGGTCCCAGCTGTCCACGGGCGCGTTGGCCCCCAGCGCGGCCTTGACCTTGTCCGGGTTGAAGCCGATCAGGATGGTGCCGTACATGTAGGGCACGGCGAATTTATTGCCGGGATCGTTGGCCTCGATCAGCTTCATCAACTTGGGATCAAGGTGGTTCCAGTTGGGCAGTTTGCTGCGGTCCAGCGGCTGGAACACCGAGGCTTCGATCTGCTTGGCCAGGAACACGTTGGACGGCACCACCACGTCATAGCCGGAGTTGCCGGTCAGCAGCTTGGCCTCCAGGGCTTCGTTGGTGTCGAAGATGTCGTAGACCAGCTTGACGCTGGGGTTCTGCGCCTTGAAATCTTCCAGGGCCTTGGGCGTGATGTAGTCGAACCAGTTGTAGACCCGCAGGGTTCTTTCTTCGGCGTGCGCGGCCCCGCTCAGCACGGCGGCGCAGAGGACGAGATGCTTGAGCATGTTCATTGGGCGAATCCCTCAAAACCTTCGAGAACGTTGACGGCATTGATGCCGATTTCTTCCACGGCGTAGCCGCCTTCCATCACAAACAGCGTCGGTTTGCCGAGGCGGGCGATTCGCGCACCCATCGCCAGGTAGTCGGGGCTGTCGAGCTTGAACTGGGAGATCGGGTCGTCCTTGAAGGTGTCGACGCCCAGCGAGACCACGATGATGTCGGCGCCGTAGCGCTCGATATCCCCGCAGGCCTGCTCCAGGGCGGCGCTCCAGCGGTCCCAGCCAGAACCTGCGGGCAACGGATAGTTGAAGTTGAAACCCTCACCGGCGCCTTCGCCCAACTCGTCGGCGTAGCCCAGGAAGAACGGAAATTCCGCCTCCGGATGGCCGTGGATCGAGGTGAACAGCACATCGTCGCGCTCGTAGAAAATCGACTGGGTACCGTTGCCGTGGTGGTAGTCCACGTCGAGGATGGCCACCTTTGTGTGGCCCTGGTCGAGAAACGCCTGGGCTGCGATGGCCGCGTTGTTGAGGTAGCAATATCCGCCCATCAAGTCGCTGGCGGCGTGGTGCCCGGGCGGACGGCACAGGGCGAAGGCACTGCGGGCGCCTTGCTGGATCGCCTGTTGCGCGGTGAGAGCGACTTGCGCCGCGCTGTAGGCCGCTTGCCAGGTGCCGGCGGTGATCGGCGCGCCGCCGTCGAAACTGTAATAGCCGAGCTGGCCGTGCAGGCTGGTGGGGATGACCCGGCGCAAGGTGCGTGCGGGCCAGGTGTAGGGCAGCAAGTCTCCGTCCTGGCCAAATGCCGTCCAGCGTTGCCAGGCGCCTTTGAAGAAGTCCAGGTACGCGGGGCTGTGAATACGTTGCAGCGGCGCCAGGCCAAAATCCTCAGGCGCTTGCACCGGGCCCAGTTCGCGGTCCTTGACCCGTTGCAACACATGGTCGGCGCGCGAGGGCATTTCGAAACAGGGCATCAGTTGCCCGTCCATCAACTCGCACCGGCCATGGTGCAGGTGGTGATCGTCCGAGTAGATCGTCAGCATATTGTTGTTCTCCGCAGGCTGAATCGGTGAGTCCAGTCTTGCGGCGGGTGGGATTAATGAGAATGGCAGGAGCGGCCAAAAGGGGATAAATATGGCCAAAGTGTGTGACCGCAATTCGCCCCGAAATGGCGCGGCCGTGCCCCAGCAAGTGGCTTCAGGGGCGGAACTGGCTGGGTGCGACGCCGCTCCAGCGGACAAAGGCGTGACGGAAACTCGCGGTTTCGCTGAAGCCCAGCGCCTCGGCAATTCGGTAAATGGGCAGCTCATCCTCGCCCAGCAATCGCTTGGCCCGCTCGAAGCGTAGCTCGTCCAGCAACTCCTGATAGCTGCAGCCCAAGTCATGCAGGTGCCGGCGTAGCGTGCGCGGGGAGCAGTTCATCTGCTCGGCCAGGCCGTCGAGGCCCGGCGCGGCGCTGAGTTGGCTGGCGAGCAGGTGGCGAATCTTGCCCTGCCAGGCCTGGCGCCCGGTGAACTCGGTGTTTTGCTTGCGGCAGCGCTCGGCCATGGCCTGGTGGGTGACGGCGTCGGCTAATGGCAGGGGCTGGTCCAGCCAGCTTCGGTCGAAGGCAAACGCGTTGGCGATGGCGCCGAATTGCAGCGGGCAGGCAAAGATTTCGGCGTACCGTGCGCGGTAATCCGGGGCGTCGTGTTCAAAGCGCGCCCCCAGCAGCGGCAGGGCATGCCCCAGCAGGTCGTCGCAGATCACCTTCAACGAGGCCAGGCAGAGTTCGACGTTGAACGTTTCCAGCGCCGGATTTTCCCGGTAATCCGCGGCGCTGAACCAGATGCGCGTGCCGTCTTCCTCAAGGTCCAGCTCGAAAAGTGTTCCCAGCAGCGCCGGATACCGCAGCGCCAGGCGCAAAGCGTCACCGAAGGTGGCACTGGTGAGCAGTGCGTAACCGAGCATGCCATAGGAAGAAACGTGCATTTGCCGGCCCAGCTCCAGGCCGATATCCCGGCGCAGGGCCACGGCGTTGGCGCACACGCGCATCTCCTGGTTGGTGGTGATGCGGGTGTCGGCGCGGCTCAAGTCCGCCGCGCAAATACCGCTGCCGGCCAGCAAGGCCTCGGCGGGTTGGCCTTCGGCCTTGAAGGTATTGAGCACCAACGAGACGGCATTGAGGGTGGTGAGGTGGGAGTGCAACATGGGTGCTTCCAGCCAGGGGATGGCTGGAAGAGGAGCAAGTTATATGCCGGTCAGCTCAGTTCGCCGCACAGGTCGAGTTCGACCAGGCGGCGGATTTCGGCGGTGTCCAGCCCGGCGCCGATCAACGCATTGAGCTTGCCGAACGCGGCTTCACGGGTCATCCCGCCACCTGACAACACCCCGACGCCCCGCAAGCGGCTGCCGGCCTCGTACACGTCCAGCTCCACACCGCCTTCATGGCATTGGGTGATTGCCACCACGACCACGCCGTTATCCTGCGCGCGCTGCAGGCTGGCGAGGAACTGTGGGTTGTCGCTCGGCCCGGTGCCGCTGCCGAAGCATTCCAGCACCAGCGCCTGGATGCCGCTGTCGATCAACGCGTCCAATTGCGCGGCGGCGATGCCCGGCACCAGTGGCAGCACACCCACATTGGCCAGCGCCTTGGCCTGGCGGTAATGCAGCGCCGCCGGAACCAACTCGGCTTGGGCGACGCCGCCGTTACGCTGCAACGCGGCAAACGGGTGGCGACCAAAACTGCGGATTTTCGCGCAACGGGTCGGGGCCATCAGTGCACCGTGGAAGTACAGTTGCACGCCAGGCGCCAGGCCTTGGCCCAGGGCTGCCAACGCACCGCTGACGTTTTCCCAGGCATCGCTGTCGGGCACACCGGCCGGCAGCATCGAGCCGGTAAACAGCACCGGCGCGGGCAGGCCCAGCAGTTGGAAACTCATGGCCGCGGCGCTGTAGGCCAGGGTGTCGGTGCCGTGCAGCACCAGTACGGCGTCGCAACCCTCGTCCACCGCCTCAACCACGGCGGCGCGCAGGCGCTGCCAATAGGCGGGGGTCATGTTCGCACTGTCGATCAGCGGGGACATTTCCCGAAAGCGCCAGGCTGGCATATTCAGTTGGGCGAGGGCTTCGCTCATGCGCGCTTCAAACCCCGAAGCGGGGGCCAGGCCGTTGGCGCTGGCCTGCATGCCGATGGTGCCGCCGGTGTAGAGCACCATGACGTTGTTGGCTGGTTGCATTGAAGAATCTCCTGAACGAAAAACGCCGCCGGGCCCAGAGCATGCCCAAGGCCGGGCGGCGTGTCATCTATCTAGGTTTAGCGTTGCGCTTGAGCGTTCAATTCTGCGGTCGCTTGAGCGGCTGGCTCAGGCTTCACCGGATTCGCCGGCCAGGCCTTGCGGTCCAGGTCCAGGTCCGGGAACTTGCTGGAATCAAACACCGGGGTCTTGATGCCCGCAGCACGCTGGCCGTCGTAGTCATTCAGGATGCGCATGGCGATCTTGAACAGGAACGCCAGGGCGAACAGGTTGACGAACGCCAGCATGGTCATGGTGATGTCGGCGAAGGCGAACACGGTGCTCAGGTTCTCGATGGAACCCCAGAAAATCAGCACCAGCACCAGCGCGCGGTAGCCCATCAGCACCTTGCGGTTGTCGCCTACGATGAAGCGCAGGTTGCTCTCGCCGAGGTAGTAGTTGTACATGATCGAGGTGAACACGAACAACGCCAGGGCCACCGAGATGAACATCCGGCCCCAGTCACCCACCACCGCTGCGAGGGAATTCTGGGTCAAGGCAATGCCGTCGCCTTCGAAGCCCGGGGTGTAGAAACCCGAGAGCAGGATCAGCAGCGCGGTGCAGGTGCAGATGACGAAGGTGTCGAGGAACACGCTGAACGCCTGAACCACGCCTTGGGCGATCGGGTGTTCAACCGAGGCGACTGCCGCCACGTTAGGCGCACTGCCCAGGCCGGCTTCGTTGGCGAACACGCCGCGTTTCACACCCATGATGATCGCGCTGCCCACCAGGCCACCGAAGGCCTGGTCGAGGCCGAAAGCGCTCTTGACGATGGTCGCGAGCATGGCCGGCACGTGGTCGAATTGCAGCACGATCACGTACAGGGTCACCGCGATGTAGACCAGGGTCTTGACCGGCACCAGCAGGTCGGCGATCGAGGCGATACGCTTGATCCCGCCGATGAACACCAGGCCCAGCAACACCGCCAGGGCCAGGCCGGTGTAGGTGGTGTCGAGGCCAAACGCGTTGTTCAGCGAGTGGGTTACGGCGTGGGCTTGCAGGCCATTGAAGGCGAAGCCGAAAGTCACCAGCAGCAGGAACGCCATCACCATGCCCAGCCAGCGTTTGTGCAGGCCGTGCTGGATGTAATACGCGGGGCCACCACGGTAGGTGCCTTCAGCGTCGGTGCGTTTGTACAGTTGGCCGAGGGAGCACTCGATAAAGCTCGAAGACATGCCCACCAGAGCGGTGACCCACATCCAGAATACGGCGCCCGGGCCACCCAGGGTCACGGCAATGCCGACGCCAGCGATGTTGCCGGCACCCACGCGCCCGGCGAGGCTGAGCATCAGCGCCTGGAACGAACTGAGCTGGCCGGCGCTGCTTTTCAGGCTGTCGCGAAACACCGAAAACATGTGGAAAAAGTGACGCAACTGAACGAAACGCGAGCGGATCGTGAAGTAACCACCGAGCCCGACAATGAGCACGATCAATACTTTCCCTGAGAGGAAGTCGTTGATGACTTCTAGCATGGAGTGTTCCTCGCTGATTTTTCTAATGGCAAACGCAGGACGGTCCGACGCATCGCTCGGCACCAGGCAGTGCACGACGCTTCGACCCCAATCCTTTTGCGGGTGTTGTTATTCATGCGGTTTCGCGCTTCCCAGGGTCTCGTTACCGACGACCGCTGACGCGAAGAGGGGCGGCACTATACCTAGGAGTGGGTGATCCGTCTGCACGAGGCGATTAAAGGTTTCAGCCAAGGCGTTACGGGCAAGGCGGGTTTGTTGGGCGATCTTGGAGTTTTTATTGGCGTCATTTCACAACCTTGAGGCAAAAAAAAGGGCCTGAAGAACGAGCCTTCAGGCCCTCAAAAGGTGAGAGGTGTCTAGTCCCTCAACCTGGTGAGCGGTGCAACAAACGCTTAGGCCTTCAGAGGCACCAAGCGTGGGGCAATCATGTTTTCGGGGCGCAGGATGTCGTCGAGCATGGCGTCGTCGAGCAAGCCTTCTTCGCGCACCAGTTCCAGCACGCCGCGGCCGCTTTCAAGGGCGATACGGGCGATGCGGGTGGCGTTTTCATAGCCGATGTACGGGTTCAGCGCGGTGACCAGGCCGATGGAGTGTTCCACCAGCTCGCGGCAGCGGGCTTCGTTGGCAGTGATGCCGACGATGCAGTGCTCGCGCAGCATGTCCATGGCGCGTTGCAGCAGGCGGATCGAGTCGAAGATCTTGTAGGCGATCAGCGGCTCCATCACGTTCAGTTGCAGCTGGCCGCCTTCGGCCGCGATGGTCAGCGCCAAATCGTTACCGATGATTTGGAACGCCACCTGGTTCACGGCTTCCGGGATCACCGGGTTGACCTTGCCGGGCATGATCGAGCTGCCTGGCTGACGCGCCGGCAGGTTGATTTCGTTGATGCCGGTGCGCGGGCCGCTGGACAGCAGGCGCAGGTCGTTGCAGATCTTCGACAGCTTCACCGCGGTACGCTTGAGCATGCCGGAGAACAGCACGAAAGCGCCCATGTCGGAGGTGGCTTCGATCAGGTCGGCAGCCGGTACCAGCGGCTGGCCGCTGATGGTCGCCAGGCGCTGGACGGCCAGGGCCTGGTAACGCGGGTCGGCGTTGATGCCGGTACCGATGGCGGTGCCGCCCAGGTTCACTTCGGTCAGCAGCTCAGGCGCCAGGGTCTTCAGGCGGGCCAGGTCTTCACCGAGGGTGGTGGCGAAGGCACGGAATTCCTGGCCGAGGGTCATCGGCACGGCGTCTTGCAGCTGGGTACGGCCCATTTTCAGGACGTGGCTGAATTCTTCACCCTTGGCAGCGAACGCCTGGATCAGGCTGTCGAGGCTGGCCAACAGCGCGTCGTGGCCCAGCAGCAGACCCAGGCGGATCGCGGTCGGGTACGCGTCGTTGGTCGACTGCGCCATGTTCACGTCGTTGTTGGGGTGCAGGTATTGGTATTCGCCCTTGCTGTGGCCCATGGCCTCCAGCGCGATGTTGGCGATGACTTCGTTGGCATTCATGTTGGTTGAAGTGCCAGCGCCGCCTTGAATCATGTCTACCACGAACTCTTCGTGGAAATCGCCGCGGATCAGACGGGCACAGGCTTCGCTGATGGCAGCGTGCTTGGCTTCGCTGAGTTGGCCCAGCTCGCGGTTGGCGTCAGCAGCTGCCTGCTTGACCATTGCCAGGCCGACCACCAATTTCGGGTAATGCGAAATCGGAACGCCCGAGAGACGGAAGTTGTTCACCGCTCGCAGGGTCTGGATGCCGTAATACGCTTGAGCGGGTACTTCGAGTACGCCAAGCAGGTCTTTTTCTGTGCGGAAAGATGCAGCGGAGGACATGACGGAAATCATCTCGATATGGACCCGGGCTAGGCCGGAACGCTGTGAATGCTAGGCTTGCAGGAGATTTTGGGCCAATGCTGTTAAACACTGGCCTATGCATAAACGGCATAATGTCGGTGTGACCCCGTTACCATGACGGACGTGTGTGCCAAAATGGTGCGTGCCCCGGGAGGATGTGATGAACCTTGAAAGCAAATGGCTGGAAGACTTTAGCGCCCTGGCTGCCACCCGCAGCTTCTCCCAGGCGGCTGAGCGGCGCTTCGTCACCCAGCCGGCGTTCAGTCGGCGCATCCGCAGCCTGGAGGCGGCGCTGGGGCTGACCCTGGTCAATCGCTCGCGCACGCCGGTCGAACTGACGGCGGCGGGGCAGTTGTTCCTGGTCACCGCGCGGACCGTGGTCGAGCAGCTCGGCGAGGTGCTGCGCCACCTGCATCACCTGGAAGGCGGGCAGGGTGAAGTCATGCAAGTGGCGGCGGCGCACTCCCTGGCCCTGGGTTTCTTCCCGCGCTGGATCGCGCAGTTGCGAAACGAAGGGCTGAACATCGCCACGCGGTTGGTCGCCACCAACGTGGGCGACGCCGTGCATGCGCTGCGTGAAGGCGGTTGCGATTTGATGCTGGCGTTCTACGACCCGGATGCGGCGATGCAGATGGACCCGGAGATCTTCCCGTCGCTGCACCTGGGCAACACCGAGATGCTGCCGGTGTGCGCCGCCGATGCCGACGGCAAGCCGCTGTTCGACCTGGAAGGCGAGGGCAGCGTGCCGCTGCTGGCCTACAGCGCCGGAGCTTTCCTGGGGCGCTCGGTAAACCTGCTGCTGCGCCAGCGGGCGCTGCGCTTTACCACGATTTACGAAACGGCCATGGCCGACAGCCTGAAAAGCATGGCCCTTGAGGGCTTGGGCATTGCCTGGGTGCCGCAGTTGAGCGTGCGCGCCGAGCTGGCCCGGGGTGAGCTGGTGGTGTGCGGCGGCCCGCAATGGCATGTGCCGCTGGAGATCCGGTTGTATCGCTGTGCGTTGGTGCGCAAGGCGAACGTGCGGTTGTTGTGGCGCAAGCTGGAAGGCGGCGCGGCGCAGAATACCTGAGCCCACACAGATCAAATGTGGGAGCGGGCTTGCTCGCGAAAGCGTAGTGTCAGTCAACCCATCGGTGGCTGATCCACCGCATTCGCGAGCAAGCCCGCTCCCACATTAGTTTTCTGGTGTGTTCGCTGACCTGGAAGTCAATAAAACCGCCTGTTTGAGGTGTAAGACAGATGGTCATTCCAGGGGCTGTTTATCTGCGTTATTACGGTATACTGCGCGGCCTTCGGCCGGTCCAACCGGCCTTAATTCGTACAACAAGCCACGCTGGATTTCCCGCGTGGCTTGTTGTTTTTTGACGCGCCTGCGGGCGCCCAGAGAGAAGAGGCACGACGATGAGTGCATTGGTTGGCGTGATCATGGGCTCCAAGTCCGATTGGTCCACCCTTAGCCACACCGCCGATATGCTGGAAAAACTCGGCATTCCCTACGAAGTGAAGGTGGTTTCCGCCCACCGCACTCCGGATTTGCTGTTCCAGTATGCCGATGAAGCAGAATCCCGTGGCATCGAGGTAATCATCGCCGGTGCCGGCGGCGCAGCTCACCTGCCAGGCATGTGTGCGGCCAAGACTCACCTGCCAGTGCTGGGCGTACCGGTGCAGTCGTCGATGCTCTCGGGCGTGGATTCGCTGTTGTCCATCGTGCAGATGCCCGCCGGTATTCCGGTGGCTACCCTGGCGATCGGCAAGGCCGGCGCGATCAACGCTGCCTTGTTGTCCGCCAGCATCCTCGGCGCCAAGCACCCGCAGTTCCACGCGGCGCTGAAAAAATTCCGTGCTGAGCAGACAGACAGCGTCCTGGACAATCCAGACCCACGCATTGCCTGAGGTGGTTGATTGATGAAAATCGGTGTAATCGGTGGCGGCCAACTGGGCCGCATGCTGGCCCTGGCGGGTACGCCGCTGGGGATGAACTTCGCTTTCCTGGATCCGGCACCAGATGCCTGCGCGGCTGCGCTGGGTGAACACCTGCGTGCGGACTACAGCGACCCGGATCACCTGCGCCAGCTGGCCGATGAAGTCGACCTGGTGACCTTCGAGTTTGAAAGCGTCCCGGCTGAAACCGTGGCCTTCCTGTCGCAGTTCGTGCCGGTATACCCGAGCGCCGAAGCCTTGCGCATCGCTCGTGACCGCTGGTTCGAGAAGAGCATGTTCAAGGACCTGGGCATCCCGACACCGGCTTTCGCCGACATCCAGTCCCAGGCTGACCTGGACGCCGCGGTCGCCTCCATCGGCCTGCCGGCCGTGTTGAAGACCCGCACCCTGGGTTACGACGGCAAGGGCCAGAAAGTCCTGCGCACCGCCGCCGACGTGGTCGGTACCTTCGCCGAACTGGGCAGCGCCGGCTGCCTGCTGGAAGGCTTCGTGCCGTTCACCGGTGAAGTCTCGCTGATTGCCGTGCGTGCCCGCGATGGCGAAACGCGTTTCTACCCGCTGGTGCACAACACCCACGACAGCGGCATCCTCAAGCTGTCCGTGGCCAGCACTGACCACCCGCTGCAAGCCCTGGCCGAAGATTATTCGAGCCGTGTGCTGAAGCAACTGGATTACGTCGGCGTGATGGCGTTCGAGTTCTTTGAAGTCGACGGTGGCCTCAAGGCCAACGAAATCGCCCCGCGCGTGCACAACTCCGGGCACTGGACCACCGAAGGCGCCGAGTGCAGCCAGTTCGAAAACCACCTGCGGGCGGTAGCGGGCTTGCCATTGGGCTCCACGGCAAAAGTCGGCGAGAGCGCCATGCTCAACTTCATCGGCGTGGTGCCGCCGGTTGATCGCGTGATCGCGATTGATGACTGCCATCTGCATCACTACGGCAAGGCGTTCAAGGCCGGGCGCAAGGTCGGCCACGCCAACCTGCGCTGCAAGGATCGCGCGACGCTGCAAGCGCAGATCCTCAAGGTCGAAGCGCTGATCGCCGAGCAATAACCCAAGGCCGGGCGGAACCATTGGTACCCGCCACCCTCTGATTGCAGGAAGCCAAAGTCTGACTAGGCTTTGACTGAATTCACTTCAATCAGAGGGAAATGCCATGGGTATCATTGGGACCATCTTTATCGGTTTGATCGTCGGCCTGCTGGCGCGTTTCCTGAAGCCAGGCGACGACAGCATGGGCTGGATCATGACCATCCTGCTGGGTATCGCCGGTTCGCTGGTTGCGACCTATGGTGGCCAGGCACTGGGTATCTATCAGGCGGGCCAGGGCGCAGGCTTCATTGGTGCGCTGGTGGGTGCCGTGGTGCTGCTGGTGATCTACGGTCTGCTGAAAAAGAAGTAATTTAGCGACCAAGCCCTCTGCGCTGCGCAGGCGCAGAGGGCTAGAATGCCGGCACTGTAATCCTTGCCGAGCCTCTCCATGCGCCGTCTTCTGTTATCCCTTCTTCTATGCACCGGGTTGGCCCACGCTGGCGAACTGCCGGAAACCGACTGGCTGGAACTGATGCCCAAGTCGGACCAGAAAGCCCTCGAAGAAATGCCGGAAATCGACCACAACTCCCCGGAAGCCCAAGGCACGTTCACCGCAAAGGGTGGCCTGAAGCAGAGCAAGGGTTTGCCGGCGGTTATGTATTCCACCAAGACGGTGGCTGCCATGAACGGCAAGAATATTCGCATTGGCGGCTACCCCGTGCCGCTGGAAACCGACGCCAAGGGCCGCAGCACGCTGTTCTTCCTGGTGCCTTATCCGGGCGCCTGCATCCACGTGCCGCCACCGCCGCCCAACCAGTTGGTGCTGGTGCGTTATCCCAAGGGCTTGAAGCTGGATGACATCTACACGCCGCTGTGGGTGACGGGCACGCTGAAGGTGGAGAAGGTCAACAATGACCTGGCCGATGCGGCGTATGCGTTGGATGCGGGGAAGGTGCGGGCGGTCAAGGAATCGGATCTCTGATCTGATGCAGAACCTAATGTGGGAGCGGGCTTGCTCGCGAATGCGGTGTGTCAGTCAGCACATGCACGAACTGGAACACCGCATTAGCGAGCAAGCCCGCTCCCACATTTTTGATTGGGGTTACAGGGCGATACCGCTGATGCTCACGCCCAGGGTATGGCTTTCACCTGGCGCCAGCGTCACCACATCGTCCAGCACATTCGCGGTCTCGATGCACAACATGCCCTGCCAGCCGTCGTCGGCCATGTCGCTGAAAGCCTTGGCACGTTCGGTCCACGGGTTCCAGATCACCGTCGAGCGCGAGCCTGTGCTGGTGAGCTGAACGCGGCGCTGCCAGTCTTTATCGACGATGTTCACTTGAGTCGGGGTGTCGAGGTAGATGCGGTCGGTCTCGGCGGTGAAGTGCAGCAGCCCGGATTGCTGCTTTGGGGTCCAGCCGTCGGCGGTATCGATATAGTCCCGCCCGTCCAGGCCGTCGACCTGCACGTTGCGTACATCGCTGACCGCAAAATAGCTGTGCAGCGCCTGGCTGAGGCTGACGGTCTCGGCGCCGTGGTTGTGGCTGGTCAGGCGGATGTGCAGTTGATCATCCAGCAGGATGCTCATCTTCAGGTCAACCTGATGCGGCCAACCCGGGAAGCCACCTTCAGGCACTGGCAGTTCCAGCTCAACCCTCAGCGCTGTGCCTTCTGCCTCAACGCCAGCCAACGTCCAGTCAGCGGTCCGCACGAAACCATGGGCACCGGCCGGCTCGGCGCCCTGGTACATGGCCTTGACGCTCTGCGGGTTGCGATCGAACACACCAAACCACGGCCAGCACACCGGCACGCCGGTACGGATGCCTTTGCCTTTCTTGAACACCACCTGATCGTTGGGCCAGATGATTGGCTTCTCGCCAGCGCGCTGGTAGCTGACGATATGCGCGCCTTGCTGGGCCACCACCAATTCGGCGCCGTTGTGGCGGATGCGCCAAGCGTTCAGCTCATCCAGTTTTACGGTTTCAACGTTGGGCGTAGACATAGGCGCGCGCTCTCAATGGCAGACAATGGGGCAATGGACCGTCAAAACGTCGCGATGTTTAACGCGCCCGCGACGGAACCGAGCGGGTGCGGCCGCTGCCATCGATGGCAACGAACACAAACACCGCCTCGGTGACTTTGCGCCATTCGCTGGACAGCGGGTCGTCGCTCCACACTTCGACCATCATCTGGATCGAGCTGCGGCCGATTTCCAGGGCCTGGGTATAGAAGGACAACTGCGCGCCGACGGCCACGGGCACCAGGAATGCCATGCGATCAATCGCCACGGTGGCTACGCGGCCACCGGCAACCTTGCTCGCCATGGCGGTGCCGGCCAGGTCCATCTGCGCGACCAGCCAGCCGCCGAAGATGTCGCCGAAACCGTTGGTCTCACGCGGGAGTGCGGTGATTTGCAGGGCGAGATCGCCTTGCGGGATAGGATCTTCTTGTTCGAGTTCGATCATGCCGGTGCCTCTGACCCGTGACGCTTCATGGGTATTTCAAGTGGATAGCCGTCTTCTGGAAAAACGTTTCAGCACCAACATACACCGCTCGATGCGTTTCTCGTAAGGCGTACTAAAGGGAAACTCTGCCAAATCGGCTGGTGTATAACCAACGGCGTTTTGGCACAGCAGCCCCTCAAGGATGCGGGTCTGGCGCTTGCAAGGGCCGAGTATATCGAGCCGTCGGCGCCACGACGACCTCCCGACGCTCATTTGGTCGGTAAATAGACGCTGTATCGCGGCTTTTTCCGGCAACTGTGCTCCTGCTCATATTAATTGCACGTCTGCTACGGAAATATTTCGCGGATCTGAACTGTTAACGGCTCAACGCTGTGCTTTTTCAAGCGATTTGCTATCTTGCCAAGCCTGCCGCAAGTCCCGGGCTTGCCGTCCTGACTACTATAAGAGAAGCCTTGCCATGTCCTCCGTGCCCGCAAGCAGTGCGCAACCGTCGCGCCCGCTGACCCGCAACGACTACAAAACCCTGTCGCTGTCTGCCTTGGGCGGGGCGCTGGAGTTCTACGACTTCATCATCTTCGTATTTTTTGCGACGGTAGTCGGGAAGCTGTTCTTCCCGGCGGACATGCCCGAATGGCTGCGCATGATGCAGACCTTCGGCATCTTCGCCGCCGGCTACCTGGCGCGGCCGCTGGGCGGGATCATCATGGCGCACTTCGGCGACCTGCTGGGGCGCAAGAAGATGTTCACCCTGAGCATCTTCATGATGGCCGTGCCGACCCTGATCATGGGCCTGCTGCCGACCTACGCGCAGATCGGCCTGTGGGCGCCGATCCTGTTGCTGCTGATGCGCGTGATCCAGGGCGCGGCGATTGGCGGTGAAGTGCCGGGCGCGTGGGTGTTCGTATCCGAGCACGTGCCGCCCCGTCACATCGGTTATGCCTGCGGCACCCTGACCAGCGGCCTGACGGCCGGCATCCTGTTGGGTTCGCTGGTGGCCACCGCCATCAACACGCTCTACAGCCCGGAACAGGTGTCGGATTACGCCTGGCGCATTCCGTTCCTGCTGGGGGGTGTGTTCGGCCTGTTGTCGGTGTACCTGCGTCGCTGGCTGCACGAAACCCCGATCTTCGCCGAGATGCAGCAGCGCAAGACCCTGGCGGCCGAGCTGCCGTTGCGCGCGGTGTTGCGTGACCATCGTGGCGCCATCGTACTGTCGATGCTGTTGACCTGGCTGCTGTCGGCCGGTGTGGTCGTGGTTATCCTGATGACGCCGACCGTGCTGCAAACGATCTACCACTTCAGCCCAACGGTGGCGCTGCAGGCCAATAGCCTGGCCATCGTCACCCTGAGCCTGGGGTGTATTGCTTCCGGCGCCCTGGCCGACCGTTTTGGTGCCGGGCGCGTGCTGATCATCGGTTGTGCCTTGTTGCTGGCAACGTCCTGGACGCTCTATCACAGCCTGATGGCTCACCCGGACTGGCTGTTCCCGCTGTACGCCTTGACCGGCCTGTTTGTAGGCACCATTGGCGTGGTGCCCTATGTCATGGTGAAAGCGTTCCCGCCGGTGGTGCGTTTCAGCGGTTTGTCGTTCTCCTACAACGTCGCCTACGCCGTATTCGGTGGCCTGACGCCGTTAGCGGTGTCGCTGCTGATGAAGGAAAGCCCGATGGGCCCTGCTTACTACGTGGCTGTCCTGTGCGTGATGGGGATGGCCGTGGGTGCGTATCTGTGGAAGCGTGGGCGCTGACACGTTTTTTGAAAACTGACGGATAACCTTGTGGCGAGGGAGCTTGCTCCCGTTGAACTGCGCAGCAGTTCCATTCTGGGGGCCGCTACGCGACCCAACGGGAGCAAGCTCCCTCGCCACAGATTTTGCCTTACAACGATTACAGATTGTTTCTACGAAATCGCTCCAACCTCCTCGCAAGCCCCGGATTTATTGGCGTTTCTCCTTCCTGTCAGCTTTTTCATAAATGCTGGCCTTTCATCTAATTGTCATATTCCAGACATAGAGTGTTCACACGGCCTACCGATACTTGGCCCCGATCCAACTATCCCTATCTGCTAGGAGCAAGGCATGAAACTGAAACGTTTGATGGCGGCAATGACTTTTGTCGCTGCTGGCGTTGCGACCGCTAACGCGGTAGCCGCTGGTGTTGACCCGGCGATTCCGGCTTACGTGAAGACCACTGGTGTGTCGGGCAACCTGTCCAGCGTTGGTTCCGATACCCTGGCAAACCTGATGACCCTGTGGGCTGAGGGTTACAAAAAGGAATACCCGAACGTCAACATCCAGATTCAGGCCGCCGGCTCCGCCACTGCACCTCCTGCACTGACTGAAGGCACCTCCAACCTGGGCCCGATGAGCCGCAAGATGAAGGACACCGAACTGGCTGCCTTCGAGCAGAAGTACGGCTACAAGCCAACCGCGATCCCGGTTGCCGTGGATGCCCTGGCCGTGTTCGTGCACAAGGACAACCCGATCCAGCACCTGACCATGGAACAAGTCGACGCGATCTTCTCCTCCACTCGTCTGTGCGGCGCCAAGGCTGACGTCAAGACCTGGGGCGACCTGGGCGTGACCGGCGACCTGGCCAACAAGCCAGTGCAGCTGTTCGGTCGTAACTCGGTATCCGGCACCTACGGCTACTTCAAGGAAGAAGCTTTGTGCAAAGGCGACTACAAGCCTAACGTGAACGAACAACCTGGTTCGGCGTCGGTTGTGCAGTCCATCAGCTCCTCGCTGAACGGCATCGGTTACTCGGGCATCGGTTACAAAACCGCCAGCGTGAAGACCGTGGCCCTGGCCAAGAAAGGCAGCACTGACTTCATCGAAGACACCGAAGAAAACGCCCTGAACGGCAAATACCCGCTGTCGCGCTTCCTCTACGTTTACGTCAACAAAGCCCCGAACAAGCCTCTGGCCCCGCTGGAAGCCGAGTTCGTGAAGCTGGTTCTGTCCAAACAGGGCCAGGAAGTGGTAGTGAAAGACGGCTACATCCCGCTGCCAGCCAAAGTTGCCGCCAAGGCACTGGCTGACCTGGGCCTGAAAGAAGGTGGCAAATAAGCCGCCGGTAAACCTGCCTTGAACCGCGGTTTACCCACGGTTCAAGGCCCGGGCGGGGTCTGTAAGACCTGGACCTCGCCTCCCATTTTTTAATCCGCTGCCAGCCCTGCTACGCGGCGGATTTCTTGCGTCACTGCATTGTCATCTTTCTGTCATACAGGATCGCTAGGGTGTGCGCATGAATGATCTGGCCAATTCCACCATGACGACGACTTCTCCCCCCAAGCGCATTGATTTCAATACGCCTGAGCTGCAACGCAAGCGCCGCATCCGCGCGCTCAAGGATCGCCTGACCCGCTGGTACGTGCTGATTGGCGGCCTCGCCGTCCTGGGCGCGATCACCTTGATCTTCTTCTTCCTCGCCTACGTGGTCGCGCCGCTGTTCCACGGCGCCAACCTGACCAAGGAAGAGGCCCTCGCGCCTGCCTGGCTGCAGGACGCCGGCAAGCCGCTGATGATCTCCATGGAAGAACAGAACCAGGTCGCCATGCGGGTTTCCGACAAGGGCCAGGCGCTGTTCTTCAACGTTGACACGGGTGCCGAACTCAAGCGCGTTGACCTGCCGTTGCCTGCGGGCGTGACAGTCGCCTCCATTGGTGAAGACCAGCCCGGCAGCCCGCTGGTGATCCTCGGCCTGTCCAACGGCCAGTCCCTGGTGTTCCGTCACACCTATAAAGTGTCGTACCCGGACGGCAAGAAGACCATCTCGCCCGCCGTCGAATACCCTTACGGCGAAACACCGATCGTCCTCGACGCACAGGGCCGCTCCCTTGAGCATGTCGCCTTGAACGCGACCGACTCGACGCTGGTGGTGGCTGGTTCCAGTGGTGCTCATCTGAACGTGCTGTCCATCAGCCGTGAAGAAAACATGATGACCGAGGAAGTCACCACCGAGCAGAAACGCATCGAGCTGCCGCAAATGACCGAGCCGGTCAAAGCCATCTTCGTTGATCCGCGCCAGCAGTGGCTGTACGTGATCAACGGTCGCGCCCAGGCCGACGTTTTCAGCCTGCGGGACAACAGCCTCAACGGTCGCTACAAATTATTGGAAGACGGCGTGGCGCAAGTCACGGCCAGCACCCAACTGGTGGGCGGCATCTCGCTGATCATCGGTAACTCCAGCGGTGGCCTGGCGCAGTGGTTCATGGCCCGCGACCCGGACGGCGAACAACGCCTGAAGCAGATCCGTACCTTCCAGATGGGCACCGCGCCTATCGTTGAAATCACTGCTGAAGAACGTCGCAAAGGCTTCACCGCCCTCGACGCTTCCGGCAAGTTCGGCGTGTTCCACAGCACTGCCCACCGTACGTTGCTGGTGGACCAGGTGGTCGACGGCAACGGTATCTTCGGCATGTCGCCACGGGCCAACCGGGTGATCGTCGAGGCCGGCGGCAAGCTTCAACCGCTGCTGCTGGACAACCCGCACCCGGAAGTTTCCTGGAGCGCGCTGTGGAGCAAGGTCTGGTACGAAAACTACGACGAACCTAAATACGTCTGGCAATCGACCGCCGCCAACACCGATTTCGAACCCAAGATGAGCCTGGCGCCCCTGACCTTCGGTACCCTGAAGGCCGCGTTCTACGCCATGCTGCTGGCCGCGCCACTGGCCGTTGCCGCTGCGATCTACACCGCTTACTTCATGGCCCCGAGCCTGCGCCGCAAGGTCAAGCCGGTGATCGAGTTGATGGAAGCGATGCCGACGGTGATCCTCGGTTTCTTCGCCGGCCTGTTCCTGGCGCCGTATGTCGAAGGGCATTTGCCGGGGATTTTCAGCCTGCTGATGCTGCTGCCGATTGGCATCCTGGTGGCCGGCTTCGTCTTCAGCCGCCTGCCTGAGTCGATCCGCCTGCGGGTCCCGGATGGCTGGGAAAGCGCGATCCTGATCCCGGTCATCCTGTTTGTGGGCTGGCTCTCGTTGTACATGAGCCCGTACCTGGAAACCTGGTTCTTCGGCGGCGACATGCGCATGTGGATCTCCCACGACCTGGGCATCACCTACGACCAGCGCAACGCCCTGGTAGTCGGCCTGGCCATGGGTTTCGCGGTGATCCCGAACATCTACTCCATCGCCGAAGACGCCGTGTTCAGCGTGCCGCGCGGCCTGACCCTCGGCTCCCTGGCCCTGGGCGCCACGCCATGGCAGACCATGACCCGCGTCGTGATCCTGACCGCCAGCCCGGGCATCTTCTCGGCGCTGATGATCGGCATGGGCCGCGCGGTCGGTGAAACCATGATCGTGCTGATGGCCACCGGCAACACGCCGGTGATGGAGATGAACCTGTTTGAAGGCCTGCGCACTCTGGCAGCCAACGTCGCGGTGGAAATGCCCGAATCGGAAGTCGGCGGCAGCCACTACCGCGTGCTGTTCCTCTCGGCGCTGGTGCTGCTGCTGTTCACCTTCATCATGAACACCCTCGCCGAGCTGATTCGTCAGCGTCTGCGCAAGAAATACTCGTCGCTTTAAGAAAGGTAGAAGTCTGTGAAACAGAACTCCCTGAATGGATGGTTCAAGAGCGGCGCCCCGGGCGTCTGGATCAGCGGTGGCGCGGTGTCCATCGCGGTCATCATGACCATTGGTTTGCTGGCCGTGATTGCCGTGCGTGGGCTGGGCCACTTCTGGCCGGCCGACCTGATCCAGGCCAACTACAACGTGCCGGGCCAGGAAAATCACATCGTCGTCGGCGAAGTGGTGCAGAAAGAAGAAGTGCCCCGCGAGCGCCTGAAAAGCGCTGGCTTGCCGGTGCCGGACCAAGGCCCGGAGTTCATGACCCGCGAGCTGATCAAGGTCGGCAACCGTGACTTGAACGGCAATGACTTCACCTGGATCGTCGGCGAGTGGCTGACCAACCAGACCAAGCCGGTCGAGTTGATGGCCATCGAGCGTCGTGAGTGGGGCAACTTCTACGGCACCCTGGTCAACGTCAAGCAGGACGGCAAGGTGATCGCCGAAGGCGAGGCGGCCTGGCCGGAACTGCAAGCCCGCGTGGACCGCGTCAACAAGCTCGCGGCCCAGCTCAAGACCCTCGAGAAGTCCGACATCGGCGCCATCAACGCCGGCCTCGAACGCATCCGCCTGCACGGTCGCAAGCTGGAGCTGGAAGGCAAGCTGGACGCCACCGCCCAGGCCGACATGGACAGCGGCCGCGCCGAACTGAACAACCGCTACAAGGATATCGAAGCCCGCCTGGCCGACCTGCACACCCAGTTCAACCGCGACAGCCTGACCGCCCGCGATGCCAACGGCAAAGAAATCGAAATCGGCATTGGCAAGGTGGTGCACGCTTACCAGCCGAACGCCATGGGCTACATGACCAAGGTTGGTTTCTACTTCAGCAAGGTCTGGGAATTCCTCAGCGACGATCCACGGGAAGCCAACACCGAAGGCGGGATTTTCCCGGCGATCTTCGGCACCGTGATGATGACCCTGATCATGGCGATGATCGTGACCCCGTTCGGCGTGCTGGCGGCGGTG
Organism: Pseudomonas sp. B6001; assembly: GCF_013386015.1. Lineage (NCBI taxonomy): Bacteria > Pseudomonadati > Pseudomonadota > Gammaproteobacteria > Pseudomonadales > Pseudomonadaceae > Pseudomonas > Pseudomonas sp. B6001. The sequence goes on along the minus strand of NZ_JACAOX010000002.1, from coordinate 541,302 downwards.
TACCTGCGTGAATACGCCAAGCAGAACACCCTGACGCGGATCATCCGCATCGCGGTGAACAACCTGGCCGGTGTACCCGCCATCGTTTACGGCGTGTTCGGCCTTGGCTTCTTTGTGTACGTACTGGGCGGCTCGGTTGACCGGCTGTTCTTCGCCGAAGCCTTGCCGGCACCGACCTTCGGTACGCCTGGCCTGCTCTGGGCGTCCCTGACCCTGGCGCTGCTGGCGGTACCGGTGGTGATCGTGGCCACTGAAGAAGGCCTGGCGCGGATTCCTCGCACCGTACGTGAAGGTTCTTTGGCACTGGGCGCGACCAAGGCGGAAACGCTGTGGAAGATCGTGCTGCCGATGGCCAGCCCGGCGATGATGACCGGCATGATCCTCGCCGTGGCCCGCGCCGCCGGTGAAGTGGCGCCGCTGATGCTGGTGGGTGTGGTGAAACTGGCGCCGTCGCTGCCGGTGGACGGCAACTACCCGTACCTGCACCTGGACCAGAAGATCATGCACCTGGGCTTCCATATCTATGACGTCGGCTTCCAGAGCCCCAACGTCGAAGCCGCGCGGCCGCTGGTGTACGCCACCGCCTTGCTGCTGGTGCTGGTGATCGCCACGCTCAACTTGTCGGCGGTGTGGATTCGTAACCACCTGCGCGAAAAATACAAAGCGCTGGACAGTTAATTGAAGTGAACGCGGACTAAATGTGGGAGCGGGCTTGCTCGCGAATGCGGTGTATCAGTCATACATGGTCAACTGACCTGACGCCTTCGCGAGCAAGCCCGCTCCCACAAAACGAATTGGTAGCACAGGGAGCATCCCATGCAACATGAAACCCATTCCCACGGCATCAACATGTCAGCCCTGGGTCGCGACAAGCAGAGCCTGAGCCTGGCCCAGGAAACCGTGGCCATCGAAGTCCCGGGCCTGAGCCTGTACTACGGCGACAAGCAGGCGCTGTACGACGTCAGCATGAACATTCCGAAGCAGCGCGTGACCGCCTTCATCGGCCCGTCCGGTTGCGGCAAGTCGACCCTGCTGCGCACCTTCAACCGGATGAACGATCTGGTGGACGGCTGCCGCGTCGAGGGCGCGATCAACCTGTACGGCACCAACATCTACCGCAAGGGCGAAGACGTAGCCGAGCTGCGGCGCCGGGTGGGCATGGTGTTCCAGAAGCCCAACCCGTTTCCCAAGACCATCTACGAAAACGTGGTCTACGGCCTGCGCATCCAGGGCATCAACAAAAAGCGCGTCCTCGACGAAGCCGTTGAGTGGGCACTGAAAGGCGCGGCGCTGTGGGACGAGGTCAAGGACCGCCTGCACGAGTCGGCCCTCGGTTTGTCCGGCGGCCAGCAGCAACGTCTGGTGATCGCCCGCACCATCGCCGTGGAGCCGGAAGTGCTGCTGCTCGATGAACCGTGCTCGGCACTCGACCCCATCTCCACGTTGAAAGTCGAAGAGCTGATCTACGAACTCAAATCCAAGTTCACCATCGTCATCGTGACCCACAACATGCAACAGGCGGCGCGGGTTTCCGACTACACCGCGTTCATGTACATGGGCAAGCTGGTGGAATTTGGCGACACCGATACCCTGTTCACCAACCCGGCGAAGAAGCAGACCGAAGACTACATCACCGGTCGCTACGGCTAGCAGGTGGCTGGTTGCTCACTGAACTGATGCTGCGGTCGACCGCACCTTACTGGACGTTCCAAGGACGCCAACATGATTAGCAAAGAAGGCCTTACCCATCACATCTCCGCGCAGTTCAACGCCGAGCTTGAGGAGGTGCGCAGCCACCTCCTGGCCATGGGCGGGCTGGTGGAGAAGCAAGTCAACGACGCCGTCACCGCGCTGATCGAGGCCGACTCGGGCCTGGCCCAGCAAGTGCGCGAGATCGATGACCAGATCAACCAGATGGAACGCAACATCGACGAAGAATGCCTGCGCATCCTGGCCCGTCGTCAGCCGGCGGCGTCCGACCTGCGTTTGATCATCAGCATCTCCAAGTCGGTGATCGACCTGGAGCGCATCGGTGACGAAGCCACCAAGATCGCCCGCCGCGCCATCCAGTTGTGTGAGGAAGGCGAAGCGCCGCGTGGTTATGTCGAAGTGCGCCACATCGGTGACCAGGTGCGCAACATGGTTCGCGACGCCCTCGACGCGTTTGCCCGTTTCGACGCCGAGCTGGCGTTGTCGGTGGCCCAATACGACAAGACCATCGACCGCGAATACAAGACGGCGCTGCGCGAACTGGCGACCTACATGATGGAAGACCCGCGCTCTATCTCGCGGGTACTGAGCATCATCTGGGTACTGCGTTCGCTGGAACGCATCGGCGACCACGCACGCAACATCTCGGAACTGGTGATTTACCTGGTGCGGGGTACTGACGTGCGGCACATGGGCCTCAAGCGGATGAAAGCAGAAGTTGAAGGTACGACCGATCAAATCCCTAATGTTCCGGGCGTTCCTGACGATAAGTAAGATTGCCCGAGAAATAAACGCCCGGCCTTTGGTCGGGCGTTTTCGTTTGTGGTGTTGGAATTTTTGGCAAAACGCCATCAGCGAAGCGTTATGCTTGCCGGGGTTTTTATAGGATGAAGGGTCGATGAGCAAAGTCAGTGTATTGGTGGTGGATGACGCCTCGTTTATTCGCGACCTGGTGAAGAAGTGCCTGCGTAACTACTTCCCGGGGATCAAGATCGAAGATGCGGTGAACGGCAAAAAGGCCCAGGCCATCCTGATGCGCGAAACCTTCGACATGGTGCTGTGCGACTGGGAAATGCCGGAAATGTCCGGCCTGGAACTGTTGACCTGGTGCCGTGAACAGCCTCATCTCAAAGCCATGCCTTTCGTCATGGTGACCAGCCGTGGCGACAAGGAAAACGTGGTGCAGGCGATCCAGGCCGGGGTTTCCGGCTACGTCAGCAAGCCATTCACCAACGAGCAGTTGCTGAACAAGGTCAAGCAGGCACTGAACAAGATTGGCCGCCTCGACGCGCTGATCGCCAGCGCACCGACCAAGATGAACTCGGCGTTCGGTAACGATTCCCTCAGCGCCCTCACTGGTGGCAAGCCTGACGCAGTCAAGCCGGCCCCGGTGGCCGCGCCCAGCAAAGGCCTGCTCAACAGCCCGCCGGTGCAGGTGGCTGCGGCAGCGTCGCCTGCCAGCGGTCGTGGCCAGGGCCAGTTGCGCCTGCCCAGTGGCACCCAGCAGTGTGTGATCAAGGCCCTGAGTATCAAGGAGGCGCTGCTGGTGGTGCGTCGTGGTGAAATCCTGCCTCAGGTACTGGAAAGCGCCGTGCTCGACCTGGAGCAGGGTGAGAACGCTGAAGTGGCGCGTCTGAATGGCTACCTGCATGCCGTGGTGGCCTACGAGCCCAAGCCCGACAGTGACTGGCTGCAACTGACCTTCCGGTTTATCGACCAGGATGCGCAGAAGCTTGACTACATTTCGCGGCTGATCGCCCGCGGGACCGCACAGAAGCATTTTGTGCCGGGTGCGTGACTTGATGGGGTCTCCAAAAAACCTGTGGCTAGGGGGCTTGTCCCCCGTTGGGCTGCGTAGCGGCCCCAAACCCTGTAATTGAGTTCTGCCTGACCCTGCGCGATAACTCTACTGGGGCCGCTGCGCAGCCCAACGGGGGACAAGCCCCCTCGCCACAGGGTTAGTGTTTGGTTCACATAGCACTGTCATGATCCCTTGTTAGCCTGCCATCCAGTCGTCCCTGGCAGGCCAACCCGATGCTCGTGCGCTCACTGCTGCTGTGTGGACTGTTCGCCGTTGTCATGCCGGCGATGTCCATGACCCTCTACAAATCCATCGACGCCGACGGCGCTGTGGTCTTCAGCGACCGGTACACGCCCGGGGCGCAGGCGTTTGTGTATCAGGATCGGGTGATTCCCAAGCCTGTATATCCGTCGCAACCCACTTCATATCGTTATCCCTTGCCCTGGCGTGGCGGCCCGTTCCGTCTCACCCAAGGCCCCAACGGTACCTTCAGCCACTCCGAGCTCAAAAGCCGTTATGCGATGGACATTGCCATGCCTGAAGGCACGCCAATCATCGCGGCACGTGGCGGTGTCGTACTGAAAACCGAGAACGATCAGAGCGGGCGCGGCAGCGATCCATCGGGCAATTTCGTGCGGGTGCAGCACGATGACGGCACGCAAGGCGTGTACCTGCACCTCAAGCAAGGGTCGGTCAGCGTCAGGGAAGGGCAGCGCGTGGCGGTGGGCACCCCGCTGGCGCTGTCGGGCAATACCGGCAACAGCAGCGGGCCGCATCTGCATTTTGTGGTGCAGCGCACGACGGCGTCGGGGCTGGTGTCGATTCCCTATGAATTCAACCAGCCGGTGCAGGCGTTGCCCAATTTTGCATTGGGCACGCGATAAGGCTTAATCCAGCAACAGCACCTTGGCCAACACGATCTTCGGCCCTTTCATCTTCTTGATGATAATGCGCAGGCCTTCGACTTCCAGCACTTCTTCCTCTTCCGGCACCCGTTTCAGGGTGTCGTAGATCAGCCCGGCCAGGGTTTCGGCCTCGATGTGGTCCAGGTCGACGCCCAGCAGGCGCTCCACCTTGAACAGCGGCGTGTCGCCACGCACCAGCAATTTGCCCGGCTGGTAAGCGAGGATGCCGCGCTCGGCCTTGCGGTGTTCGTCCTGGATGTCGCCTACCAGTACTTCCAGCACGTCTTCCATGGTCAGGTAGCCGATGACCTTGCCGTCGGCCTCTTCCACCAGGGCGAAGTGCGCGCCGCCTTTACGGAACTGCTCGAGCAGTTGCGACAGCGGCATATGGCGCGATACGCGTTCCAGCGGGCGGGTCAGCTCGGCCAGGTTGAACGACTCGGGAATGTGGTCCAGGGCCGCCAGTTCCAGCAGCAGGTCCTTGATGTGCAGCAGGCCGACGAACTCGTTGCGCACGGCGTCGTACACCGGGTAACGGCTGAACTTGTGGCGACGGAACAGCGCCAGGATCTCCTTGAGCGGTGCGTTGAAGTCCAGGGTCACCAGGTCTTCCCGGGAGTTGGCCCAGTCCACCACTTCCAGCTCGCCCATTTCCACGGCGGAGGCCAACACGCGCATGCCTTGGTCGCTCGGGTCCTGGCCACGGCTGGAGTGCAGGATCAGTTTCAGTTCTTCACGGCTGTAATGGTGCTCGTGGTGCGGGCCAGGCTCGCCTTGGCCGGCGATGCGCAGGATGGCGTTGGCACTGGCGTTGAGCAGGTAGATCGCCGGGTACATGGCCCAGTAGAACAGGTACAGCGGCACGGCGGTCCACAGCGACAGCAACTCGGGCTTGCGAATGGCCCAGGACTTGGGCGCCAGTTCACCAACCACGATGTGCAGGTACGAGATCACGAAGAAGGCGGCAAAGAACGACACGCCCTTGATCACTTCCGGCGACTGCACACCGATCGCCCCCAGCAACGGCTCGAGGATGTGCGCGAAGGCCGGCTCACCGACCCAGCCCAGGCCCAGGGAGGCGAGGGTGATACCCAACTGGCAGGCCGACAGATAGGCGTCGAGCTGGCTGTGTACGGTGCGCAGGATCTGCCCGCGCCAGCCGTTCTTGTGGGCGATGGCCTCGACCCGGGTCGAGCGCAGTTTGACCATGGCAAATTCCGCCGCAACGAAAAAGCCGTTGAGCAGTACCAGGATCAGTGCAAAAAGAATCATGCCGAAGTCGGCGAAGAGTGTCGCGAGGGTGATGCCAGGGGAAGGGTCCATGATGGGGTTTTGCGGGTTCCGTCTAATCGAAAAGGGTGAGCAGGTGGGCCTGAAAGGCAGGCGCAAGTCCGCCAATGTAGCGGCTGACGGGGCGCTTGCCTAGTGGCGGCTGCCGGGCGGAGGGTCACTCGTCCTGATGAAGGACCCGGGAACGTGTCACCTGGGCCGGCGGGAAATGGCAGGTAAAGGTACTGCCGTGGCCGAGCACGCTACTGATTTCCAGCCGCGCGCGATGGCGCAGCAGCACATGTTTGACGATGGCCAGGCCGAGCCCGGTGCCGCCGGTGTTGGAGTTGCGGCTGGAGTCGACGCGGTAGAAACGCTCGGTGAGGCGCGGCAAATGCTTGGCGTCGATGCCCATCCCGGAGTCCTGCACGCTGAGGTGTGCGCCCTGGTCGTCGGCCCACCAGCGGATGCGGATGTTGCCTTTGTCCTGGGTGTATTTGACGGCGTTGAACACCAGGTTGGAAAACGCGCTGCGCAACTCGCCCTCGCTGCCCTTGAGCAGTATCGATGGGTCGGCTTCAAGGGTGATCTGCTGTTCACGCTGCCCGGACAATGCCTGGGCGTCGCTCTTGATCGTCTGCAACAGGCTTTGCACCGGCACCGGATGGTTGTCCGAGGGGTAATCGGTGGCTTCGAGCTTGGCCAGCAACAGCAGGTCGTTGAGCAGGGTTTGCATGCGCGAGCCTTGCTGCTGCATCTGTTGCAGGGCACGGGTCCAGCGCGGGTTCACGTCTTCGACGTTATCGAGCAGCGTCTCCAGATAACCGCAGATCACCGTCAGCGGTGTGCGCAGTTCGTGGGAGACGTTGGCGACGAAGTCCTTGCGCATCTGTTCCAGCTGATGGATGCGTGTGACATCACGCACCAGCATCAAGTGTTCGTTATTGCCGTAGCGCGTCAGGTACAGCTGGATACGCACGCGGTCGTTGGTCGGTGACGGGATTTCCAGGGCTTCTTCGTAGTTGTCCTGCTCGAAATACTCCTTGAAACGCGGGTGGCGCACCAGGTTGGTCACCGGCTGGCCGCTGTCCTGGGGCGTCTTGAGGCCCAGCAAGGTCTCTGCGGCGCGGTTCCACCATTCCAGGTTGCCGTCGCTGTCGAGCATGATCACCGCGTCTTTCAGTGCGGCGGTGGACTCCTGCACCCGGTCGATCACCGCTTGCAGGCGCCCGCGTACACGCTGGTCGCGGCGTTGCAAGTGGTAGATGCTGTCGAATACCTCGCCCCACAGGCCGTAGCCGTCGGGTGGTGCTTCGTCGGGTTTGTGCTGGCGCAGCCATTCGTGCAGGCGCAGCAGTTGCTTGAGGGTCCAGCCCAGGTAAAGGCCCAGGCCGACGGCCAGGCTCCAGCCGTAATAGCCGCTGACCAGGCCCACCAGCAGGCAGCCGGTGATCAACAGGAGCATGTGGCGGATCAGGGTGCCATGCCAGTTTTGGTTCACTTAAACACGCGTCCTTTCAGCTGTCTGGGCAGTTCGGGCTGGCTCAGCCTTTGGTGGAAAACCGGTAGCCGGTGCCGCGCACGGTTTGTACCAGATTCTCGTAAGCGTCGCCCAAGGCTTTGCGCAGGCGGCGGATATGCACGTCGACGGTGCGCTCTTCCACATACACATTGCCGCCCCAGACCTGGTCCAGCAGTTGGCCGCGGGTGTAGGCGCGCTCCTGGTGGGTCATGAAGAATTGCAGCAGGCGGTATTCGGTGGGGCCCATCTCGGCGGGTTTGCCGTCGATGGTTACGCGGTGGCTGATCGGGTCAAGGATCAGGCCGTCGACTTCGATAGGCGCTTCACCATCGGTGGGGCCGGCACGGCGCAGAACGGCTTTCAGACGGGCGACCAGTTCCCGTGGGGAAAAGGGCTTGGTGATGTAGTCATCGGCGCCGACTTCCAGGCCCTGGATCTTGTTGTCCTCTTCGCCCTTGGCGGTGAGCATGATGATCGGGATATCCCCGGTCAGCTCGTCACGCTTGAGGCGGCGGGCCAGTTCGATGCCGGAGGTGCCGGGCAGCATCCAGTCCAGCAGGATCAGGTCCGGCTTGCGGTCGACGATAATGGCATGGGCCTGCTGGGAGTTCTCCGCCTCCAGGCAGTCATAGCCGGCCATTTCCAACGCAACGGCGATCATCTCGCGAATGGGCGCTTCGTCGTCAACGATCAGAATGCTCCTGCCAACCATGCTAAATCCTCTTGTCATTTAACTGTCTTGCGCCGCATTAGATAACGGAATTATTGCAGTCGTGTGACAGTAATTTAGTCGCCTGGGCAATCCTTGCCTCTCTGGACTACGCTTTGGGTCCGAATCCTGACAACCACAAAAGGAAGGTTCCCATGACTCACAGTACTTTTTCCTGGAAAGCCCTGCTGGTAACGGCCGCGTTAACGCTGCCGACACTGGCGTTTGCGGCAGACCCGGCGATGACCAAGGACGGGATGCTGGTGGACCACAACGGCATGACCCTCTACACCTTTGCCAAGGACGCTGATGGCAAATCCATGTGCAACGACAAGTGCGCCACCAACTGGCCGCCGTTGATGGCCGAATCCACCGACAAGCCCATGGGCAAGTGGACCGTCATCACCCGTGACGACCAGAAAAGCCAGTGGGCCTACAGCGGCAAGCCGCTCTACACCTTCATCATGGACAAGAAGGCCGGTGACATGACCGGCGAAGGCAAAATGGACGGGGCGTGGAAGGTCGCCAAGCCTTGATGTGAGCCGGATAAGGGTGAGGGGCCTGGCCTCTCACCGAAATCCGTAGTCCGCGACAATCCCGACAAAAATCGCCAACCCGGCCCAGTGGTTGTGCAAAAACGCCTTGAAGCATTTGAGCCGGTCCTTGTCCCGGGTGTACCAGAACTCCCAGGCAAAACACCCGGCCGCCGCCAGCAAGCCCAGGTGGAACCAGCCGCCCAGCTCAAAACGCATTCCCGCCAGCCACAGGCACACCAGTGCCAGGCCCTGCAGGGTCAGGATGATCACCCGGTCGGCATCGCCGAACAGAATCGCGGTGGATTTGACCCCGATTTTCAGGTCATCGTCGCGATCGGTCATGGCGTAGTACGTGTCGTATCCCACCGTCCACAACAGGTTGGCGATGTACAACAGCCATGCCGCGGCGGGCAGGCTGCCCGTCTCGGCGGTGAACGCCATCGGCATGCCCCACGAGAACGCCGCGCCCAATACCACCTGCGGGTAATAGGTGTAGCGCTTCATGAACGGGTAGCTGGCCGCCAGCGCGAGGCCGCCCAGAGACAGCCAGATCGTCATGGAGTTGGTCAGCAGCACCAGCAGGAAACTGATGACCATCAGCACCGCGAAGAACACCAGGGCCTCTTTCGAGCTGATCCTGCCGCTGACCAGCGGGCGCTGTTCGGTGCGCTTCACATGGCCGTCGACCTTGCGGTCGGCCCAGTCATTGATGACGCAACCGCCGGCCCGAGTGAGTATCACGCCGAGCACGAAGATCAGGATATTGAGCAGCGATGGCGAACCCTTGCCGGCAATCCACAGCGCCCACAGCGTGGGCCACAGCAGCAGGTAAATGCCGATGGGCTTGTCCATGCGGGTCAACTGGATGAAGTCCCAGGCCCTTGGGTTCAGGTGATTCAGGGATTTGAGCAGGCGCTGGTACATCAGAAACGCTCCGGATGGTCGTGCACGGCTTGCCACAGGGTGGGCAGGAAGATCTCGGCCACCAGCACGCTCAGCGGCCCGCGGTCGAAGCGCGAGCGGCGTGCCCACAGGTGATCGGCCTGGTCCGCCGGGGGCAGCCATTCCCGTGGGTAGCGGCACACCTCGATGGCCTGGCGCGTGAAGGCGTGGTCACAAAACAGCAATTCCCCGAGAGACCGGCTGCCCAACTCGTCCATGTGCAAGCCGTCGCCCTGCAAGGCGCTGCGGGCCGCCACGCTGCGGGCAAACACCCACGGCTGGCCATGGCCACGCAAATACACCTCGCGCACCCAGCCGATGCTGGCGGCGGGCAAGTCCAGGGTGGCGCATTCGTCGTCTCGCAGTGGCTGCCAGCCTTCGAACAACGGCGTCACGCTGAAGCCATCGTCGGACAGGCGCGTCAGGCGCCGGGTCAGCGAACCTTCATCGAACAGCCAGTTGAGTGTCAGCGGCGCGGGCAGTGGGCTCAGAAGGCTCTGGGTCAGCCATCGGCAAGCATCGGGAAGGGCGTTTGAATGCGGCACGGAGGGTCATTATTGGCAGTTAATGAGGCGGCGAGCTTACCATGGTGCCCTGGACTTTTGCCGGAGTGCGCCAGGCCCATGCGTCGATCATGCTTGCATCTGCGCCTGCTGATCAGTACAAAACGCCCTGAGCCGCACGGCAAGGTTGCATCTATCGACCGTCGGCCAACGCGCCTGGACCTGAGGAAACAAGTAATGAAGAAGTGGCAATGTGTCGTCTGTGGCCTGATCTACGACGAGAAAGACGGATGGCCGGATGACGGCATCGCGCCGGGCACCCTGTGGCAGGACGTCCCTGAAGACTGGCTGTGCCCGGACTGCGGCGTGGGCAAAATGGATTTCGAAATGATCGAAATCGGCTGATGCTGATTTAAATCGCAATTCAAGAAACGTACTACAAGGAGAAAGGAATGAACGCACCTGTCGTGATCGTCGGCACGGGGTTGGCCGGTTACAACCTGGCTCGGGAGTTTCGCAAGCTCGATAGCGAAACCCCGCTGTTGCTGATCACCGCAGATGACGGGCGCTCCTACTCCAAGCCCATGCTTTCCACCGGCTTTGGCAAGAACAAGGAAGCCGACGGCCTGAGCATGGCGGAACCGGGCGCCATGGCCGAGCAACTGAAGGCCGAAGTGCGTACCCACACCCGCATCAGTGGCATCGACCCGGGCCACAAGCGCTTGTGGATCGGTGAGGAAGCGGTGGCCTATCGCGACCTGATCCTGGCCTGGGGCGCAGAAACCGTGCGGGTGCCGGTACAGGGCGACGCCGCCGAGCTGATTTTCCCGATCAACGACCTTGAAGACTACGCACGCTTTCGTGCCGCTGCGGCCGGAAAACGCCGGGTGCTGTTGCTGGGGGCCGGGCTGATCGGCTGCGAGTTCGCCAACGACCTGATCCTCGGCGGCTACGAGATCGACCTGGTGGCGCCGTGCGAGCAAGTTATGCCGACCCTGCTGCACCCGGCAGCCGCCGCAGCGGTGCAGGCCGGTCTGGAAGGCCTGGGGGCGCGTTTCCACCTGGGCCCGGTGCTCAATCGCCTGCAGCGCACCGCTGACGGCCTGGAAGCCCACTTGTCTGATGGCGAAGTGATCCAGTGTGACCTGGTGGTGTCTGCTATCGGCCTGCGCCCGCGTGTCGACCTGGCCGCCGCCGCCGGGTTGCAGATCAACCGCGGGATCATGGTCGACCGCCACCTCAAGACCTCCCACGCCAACATCTACGCCCTGGGCGACTGCGCCGAGGTCGATGGCCTGAACCTGCTGTACGTAATGCCCCTGATGAGCTGCGCCCGCGCCCTGGCCCAGACCCTGGCGGGTAACGCGACGGCCGTCAGCTACGGCCCTATGCCCGTCACGGTAAAAACCCCGATCTGCCCGCTGGTCGTCTCGCCACCGCCACGGGGCACCGAAGGTGTGTGGAGCGTCGAAGGGCAGGGCGGCGACATCAAGGCCCTGTGCCGCGACGCCAGCGGCCGACTGCTGGGCTACGCCCTGACCGGCACGGCCGTGATGGAAAAACTGGCCCTCAACAAAGAACTTCCGCCGCTGCTGGCGTAAATGCTGGTCGTTCTGTCGGAATAAGCATCATTTTGACCGTAGAAAGGTCGCCGTGAGACTGGCGCAGGCCCCGATGGCATGCCATCCTCACTCCCGTCTGCCGCAGAGTAGAGCCTGCGGCGCCTTGGGCGCTGCTCCGATAGAGAGCAGCACGGACATAACAACAAAAAACCGTCAAAGAGGCTTCACTTATGCGTAAACCAGAACTCGCAGCCGCTATTGCAGAAAAAGCAGACCTGACCAAAGAACAGGCCAACCGCGTACTCAACGCCGTACTCGAAGAAATCACCGGCGCGCTGCATCGCAAGGACAGCGTCACCCTGGTAGGCTTCGGCACCTTCCTGCAGCGCCACCGCGGCGCCCGCACCGGCAAAAACCCGCAAACCGGCGAGCCGGTGAAAATCAAGGCGAGCAACACCGTTGCGTTCAAGCCAGGCAAGTCGCTTAAAGACAGCGTCAATCCGTAAGTAAAGAAGCCTGCGCTACGCACATGCGAGTGTGAGCGCGGGATAAAAAATGGGCACGCCGACTGGGTCGGGTGCCCATTTTTTGTTGGGGGCTGGTACGTATGCCAGATTAAGCCAGTTCGCCTAAACGCGTTTTTAGAGCGTCGACTTGCTCTTCCACTGCCTTGATGACATCAGCACTGCCTCCCCACATATCAAGAAACCCCCAGTCTTCATTGGTTGGGTCAATCATTTGGGTCAGTATTGAAATCGCGTGCTGGATCAGGGGCTTCAGTTCTGCCAAATGCTCCGCTGGCCATATATAGGGGTTGCCTAGGGTTTGTAATAGATAACAGGCAGCCCTAAAGGCGTCATAACGTTTTTCAGTGGGATCAAACTGGTTAATTTCGTTGATCAGGACTGCGAAATTCTGTTGTTTCCAAAATTCTTGAAACCAGTCGGCGGCTTCATCGTTTTTCCAAGGATTGTAATTCCAGGCGCCCATTTTTTACTTCTCAGAAAACTTTCCCGCCGGTGACCGGCACGGGTTTATTTAATTTACCTGATGATGATTGGTCTAAATAAATCTGCCCATTTTATAGTTCTCAGGCCTAGTGCTCACCCTATAAGGATTGCACTTTATAATACTATGGGGATGTACGAAATAATTTTGTCGGCGATGAACTCAGCAGTCCAGTCATGTTGGAAGATATAGTCGACAGCATCCGGATCTAAAACACTATTTGCCAATAAGTCTATGTTCGCACTTGCCTCTTCTTCAGTTCCTTCGTTGTGCTGGATTTTCAATATAAGCTTTATTAATTCGTGGCGAGACATAGGCAACTCCTAATAAGTGATTTTCTCTGCCTAGTACATCCAATTGAGTTTATAGGCGTAGGAGGGCAGATGGGTGTGCGGTAATTAAACGGCCATCCCCTCTTAATGTGTCTTTTTCCTGCGCCTTGCTTAAGCATCTTGAAGAAGTGAAATAAATCGTGAGGTGAATTCCTTTCCCTCATAATCTTCAAGGTTTTCAATATTGAAAATGGCGCCCTTTTGAGTTGTAAACTTTAACAGTCGAAGCTTCAATATTTTATTGATCTGACTTTCAGGTTCTGCAGATATGATAGTAAGTGCTTTTTTCGCACGGACCGCCACGTCTTTGAAGAAAATGTGTTTAGGCTCGATGGGCGGGATTACATTTTCCAGGTTGCAGTTTTCAAAGGTTACATAATCGAGTTTGCAAAGTTCAAAGTCGGCAGAAAGTGGGGTGTTGGGTTGGTCTGATATGAAATTAACTTCCTGGAGTTTTCCAGCGAATTTAATAGTGGATATGTTTTTTGCATTAAATGAATTGTCAATAATTTTGCACTGAGAGAACGTGCAGTTGACGAAGGTGCAGTCCCTCAAGGACGCTTCTCGAAAGTCGCACTTCACAAACGTGCAGTTCCCAAATTTGCTATTGCTGAACCCTGATCCTTGAAAGTTTGTGTTTTTGAACGAGCAATGGGTCAAGGATGTTTTATTGAAGAATCGCGAGCCGGAAAAGTCAGCTTTCTCAAAGTCGCAATTTTCCACAAAGCATTGATCAAAAATCGGATCGCAGAGTTTCGCGTCTTTTAATTTGCAACCGCTGATCAGCTCGTTTTCAAAACGCGTTTTTTTAGGTAAAACGAGTCCGTCCTGCGAAACGCTGGAAAGTAATTTTGATGAAATTTTGTCACTCACCATAATATTCCTTCATAACCATTGCCCCAATCCTTAGGGTAAATGGTCTTCGTCTTCGTAAAGCTGCCGGGCGAAATCCTCTGCGCCGTCGGCCTCCATCGAGGCGGGTTTCTTTTCAGCAAGAGCCATCTCCACGCCGCAAAAAACGTGACAGTCAGTCAGCTGACTCATGTCCGATCTCTTAAAGCGTGCTTTGACATTGCGCTTAAGCTCTTGGCTCAGATCCTATAATAGTTCTCCAATTACATTAGGTTGATGGGATGGAACTCCAAAAAAGAGTGATCGAAATCCAACGCCAGCAACTTCTCTTTGTACGCTTCACAAATGACGATGTTGAACGCTCCCCCCCAGCCCACCAAACGAAAGACCTCGGCAGTCTCAGGGATTTTTTTGGCGATCAGTACCGGATCGAAGAAAAAACGTCCTCTTGGATTTTGCCATTCCTTGACCACGTGCTCTTCCGGCCAGGCTTCGTATTTGGATAAGGCCCAATCGACGCAGTCGACATGATTGTAGGCATGCAAGAGTCGGTAACGTGCTTTTTGGCTTTCATGGGCGATGCGTAAATATTGCACACGCTCGGCCGACAGGTTATCCAGCCCTTTAATAGACTCATCGAATACAAAGAAATCCGCTCCGATTGTGTTGACTGGGGCGGTTATACCGTCGACAAGAATTTCATAATGCAGCGGTTTCAAATTGCACGGTCCTCGGCTATTGGAAAGCGCTATGTCATCGACCTCCTCCCCCTTGTAAATGAGCTCTCCAAGATTGACGTACCCCTCCCATTTCTCACTGCTGACATTCGGATTGAGCTTGAAATAGTTCATTAATCAACCATCCTCAAAATTTTGTTAAGAGTGGATGTGGGGTCTAGTGCTTCCTTTTTAAGCTCTGCGAGCTCCGCTTTAAACTGATCCGATCCTTTTCTGCTAGCAGCTTTCAAACGTTTATAAATCTCTGCGTGCATTTTTTCAGGGTGCGGGCCTTTGTGTCCAGGCACATCAACTTTGTTCAACGGGTCATTGAGGACATCTCTGCGGGACTTGCCATTTTTGAACTTGCCCAACCCGTTTTTCTCAAACAGGACGCGAAATTTAGCAGTCCATTTAGAGTGTTTATTGGTGGCAATGTGATGTGTCGGCGCGCAAGCCGAAAGCCCCCAAGGATCAACCCAGCCTGTCGGGTTTACCGCGTACTGATATAGATTGATCCCCCCAGCCAACCCAATCGGATCCGGCGTTGTAAACCGCCCGACAGCCGGATCGTAAAACCTGAACGTATTGAAGTGCAGCCCCGTCTCCCGATCCAGGTATTGCCCCTGAAATCGCAGGTTCTGCTCCTCAATGTAGGACGGTTCACGCACCTCTTCCGAGGTGTTACCCCATACCCGATAGCTCGCGCGCCAAACATCACGACCGTCATCCTCAGTTAGCTGCTCCGGTAGGCCACTGAGGTCGTTGTGGTAATAGCGGATTTTTTGCAGCGGCCCCATACCGTCGACACGCGCAAGGGGTTCGTAACCCTCGTCCTCATAAATATAGAGGCTGGTTTGACTGTGTTTATGTTCCTGCAGCAGGCGTAATCCGTCCCAGGTGAAGCGTGTCACCCCCAGTGGATAGCCATCGTTGTCATGCTCTGTTTTTTCAGTGCGACGGCCCAATGGGTCGTAGGTCATCCTGACCACATTACCGTCTTCATTGCGCACTTCAACCAGTCGGCTTTCTGCGTCGTAGGCAAACCGTTGCAAGCCTCGAGCAGAACTACGCTTTTCGATCATTCGACCAAAAGCATCGTATTTATAGCGTTTGTCTTGGTAGGTGAGCAGCCTGTTATGCCTTACCAAGCCACCCTGTCGTGGGCCGTCGAGCAGGTTGGCTGCCGCGTCATAAGCAAAGGTTTCGGTCTGTCCTACTTGGTGGCTGACGAGAATACGTTCGGTACTGTCGTAACCCAACTGCTCTTGACGATCATGAACACGGTCAACACGCCGACGCCCGATCAGGTTATCGCTGGGATCGTAGCTGTAGTCAGTCTCAACCAATGGCGGCAACTGCCACGGTTGGTCAATACTGCGGCGCTGGCGCGAGCGAACCCTTCCACTGCGGTCATACGCGGTGTTCGTCCTGAGTTGGCCTTGAGTGCGCTGCACTTCGCGATGCAAACGATCACGCTCGAAGTCGCTGATGACCTTTCCATCGAGATTCAACTGATGCAGGTGACCGCTGCCGTAGTAGAGGCGGTTCAGCCATCGACCGTCGGGCAACTGGGTCTGAATCAGGTTCCCCAATTCGTCGTAGTGATGCTGCAAGGAGCCCGCTGTGCCTTGCTCCTGCAGCAGTTGCCCCAGCGCGTCGTAGCTGAAACCCAGTCGCTGCTGCTGACCGTCAAGCGCGGTGAATGTGACGCCGACCAGTTGGTCGTTCAGGTCATGTTCGTAAACGGTGGTGCCGTCGGCGGTGACTTTGCTGACCAGGCGTCCAACCGGATCTCGCTGAAACTGGTGTGACAATGGCGCTACCGGTTCGCCTTCTGTCCCCGGCAGGAAGTCCACGGCGACGACATCATCCAGCGGATCATAGGTGTAGCAGCGCTGACTCTGGTCGAGGTCTTGCTGCCGCACCATGCGGTCGCATGCATCCCACTCAAAGCGATAGCTTTCGCCGTTCTCATTGGACAGCCTGCGCAATCGGCCATAGGCGTCATGGTCGAACATGACCGTGCGGTTGTGCGCATCCCAGCGCTGTTTGACCAGGCCACGCAGGTCATAGGCATAGCGCGTGGTGCTGCCGGCCGGGTCGACATGGGCCGTCAGGTAACCGCTGGCGCTGCGTTGGAACTGTTCCACGCGGCCATCCGGGAGCTGGCATTCCAGCAATAGCCCCTGGGGACCGTACCGGTAGCGAACCGACTCACCTTCCGCATTGGTCTGCACCACCAGATTGCCAAAGGCATCGTATTGATAACGGGTGGGATAACCCGAGCAATCCACCGCTTCGACCAGTTGGCTCCATTCGTTCCAATGCAGCGTTTTGGTTTTTTCCGTGGCGTCGATGATGCGCACTGGTTGACCGAACCCGTCGTAGACGTAGCGCGTGCTATTGCCCAGCGGGTCGATTTCCTCGATGCAGTTGCCTCGCTGGTCATAGCGATAGTGCCAACTGTTGCCCGCAAGGTCGGTCTCTACTTGGGGCAACGCCCAGTGCGCGAGCCACTGCGTGCCGCTGGTTCTGGACAGTGGATCGATCACCGCGCTCAGGTTGCCGGACGCGTCATAATTGAAGCGCCACTGACCGTTTTGCGGGTCAATCGCGCCGAGCAACTGGCGATCTTCGCTCCACTCGAACTGCCACGTATGGCCCAGGTTATCGACGTAGCGAGTGATCTGGTACTGCGGGTTCCAATGCCGTGTACTGACGCGCATCAGGCCATCGGTCACGCGGGTAATGCCGGCGTCGAGATCGTAGTCGAAGGTGTATTCATCGCCTGCGTCTGTCCAGTGGCGGCTCACGCGCCACTCTTCACCGTCCGGGCCGGTCACTGCACTCCATTGATAGAAGCAGCGCAGGCCACTCGGCAACTGGTGTTCGACCATTCGCCGGCCATTGTCATAAGCAAAGCGTCGAAGGGTTGTGCCTTGCACATCCAACACTTCAGCCAGGTCGCCGTTGCTGTCATAGCGGTAGCTGACGAGCACATCGCTGCGCGCATCGAAATGTTCCTGGCGCAGATAACGCCGTTCGATGTGGCTCACGCGCCGTGGGTGTTCAGCCGAGTAGCTCAGTTCGACGTGCATCAAGTCATGGGTGTCGCGCAGGCGATACAGCCGCCCCTGAGCGTCGTAGTCGAGAAAGATCCGCCCTTCATTGCGATCACCCAGCAGCTGCAGACGCATCCGCGCGCTGTTCAGCGGGTCGGGCTCGAACAGGCGATACAGGCCGTCGATGCTCTCGATCAATACCGCGCCGTCGGCACTGCGCCTGACCGCAAGGCCTTCGCCCGGGTCGAATGCTCCGCCGGACAAGGGGATGTAGCCGATCTCCAGGCGGCGCCCTTGCTCATCGATGTAGAGCAGGTTTTCGTCTGCATCTATCTCAATCGACACTTCATACGCAACGCTCCAGCCCGCGCCGAAGAGACCGTCCTGGCGTGTGTCGAGGCTGCTGTAGAAACGCTGCCAATCTATCGGGAGCAAACCCGGCAGCACGAAGTCCAGCTCCTCGTCCCCACCCAGGACCTTGGCCCCGGTCGCGCTGTGAACCGGATTGGACGAGCCATTCATGGCGCTCTTGAGCGCAGAGGTAACCTTGCTGGTTGCATAAGAAATGGCACCGCCCACCACCAAGCCACCGACCAGGCACGGCAGCTTGGTCCAGAAACACTTCAGGTTGCCCCGCAACGCCATCACCACCGCAATCGCCAAACCCACGCCCGGCGTCTTGCCGCTGCGAATCTCTTGCACCACGATGGTCCCGCCACCGATGCGCACATCCGGCGAGATCAGGCCCGGGGCTGTGCCGATCTTGGCGTCGCACGTGCTGCGATCGCCACTGCGCGCCGCAGGCTGGCCATTGATGAATACCGAGCTGGACCCCTCGGCAATGAATTGCAGGGGCATTGGCGGGTGCTTGTTGCACCCTACGGTGTCCAGCGGGCAAGGCTCGGTGCCGGGGGCGGGGGAGGCGACGGTCGGGCGCCACATCTGTGAGAAAAACTCCCCGGCCATGTCCAGGAAGCTGGGGGCTGGCGGTTCGCTGGGTGCGACCGGAACCGCAGTCATCTTGCCTGCGGCGCGGGCAGCTTTTTTGCCATTGATGAAGACGTTGTCCGAACCGCTGGTGATGAAGGCATCGATCACCGGCGGGAACACCCAGTTGGCGGCGGACTCGCACCAACTGGATATTTTCAGGTCAGCCCCTGTGAGCCCTGCGGTGATCCCAACGACTGCCCCCACTACCAAGACCAATGCAACGCCGCCTGTGGCGATGGTCGCACCGGTCGCGAGGAAAACCGCCCCTGCAACGGCCAGGCAGCCCACGGTAGTGAGTGCGGCATAGGCGGCCACTTCCAGCACGCCGCCGAGAATATCAGCCATCACCGAGGTGTGCAGCAGCGCGTCGCCTTCGCGGGCAGCCCAGAGGTCTTCACTCATTGTTCAGACTCTGCTCAGGGGGTGACGGCAAAGTTGAGCGTGTTCTTGAGCGTTGCCCAATGTGCCGCCTCGGCAGGCCCCAGGGGCTGGGTCTTGACGTAGCTCAAGGCGATCAGGTTGCGTGTGCCGGGTATCTGCATTGCCAACTGATATTGGTAAATATTGTCGCTGCCTTTGTTGAAACGGTTCTGCACTTCAAAGGCGTCGATGTCCTGCGCCGGCCCCACCTTGATGGCTTGCGCCGGCGAATAACGAAGGTCCTTGACCTGCTGTTCGAGCTTTTTCAGCTGGCCCTCGAAGTTGTTTTGCAAGGTCTCGCCATCTGCCAACGGGCTGCGACTCACCACCAGGGTGGTGCCCAGCTTGGCGAACTTGAGGATATTGATTGAGGTGTCCTGTACCTCTGCATCGGGCAGGGTGAATTGGGCTTCGTTGATCAGGTAATTCATGGTGGAGAAATCTCGTTATTGACCAGCGCCGGGCTTGCCGGGAAATTTTGATTCGACGGCGGACTTGATCGTGCTTTGCACGCCTTGGGCGCCGGGCACCGTGCCCTTGTCGCTGCCAAGGTTGATATCCAGTTTGCCCTTCGTCTGGATTTTGCTGCTGCCGGTGGAAAACAGGTTGAACGAGCCACAGGTCAGGTTGATGTCTCCGCCAGCCTTGAGCTCAATCACACTGTCGCCGCACACCAGGCGAATACTGTCGCCAGCCTCGACGGTGTAGGT
The DNA here is from genome assembly GCF_013386015.1 of Pseudomonas sp. B6001. NCBI lineage: Bacteria > Pseudomonadati > Pseudomonadota > Gammaproteobacteria > Pseudomonadales > Pseudomonadaceae > Pseudomonas > Pseudomonas sp. B6001. Next base: position 521,750 of record NZ_JACAOX010000002.1, on the reverse strand, counting down.
CGTGGCGGCGCTGTCGGACTTGGCCCCGCCCACAATCACGGTGTCGTTGTTGCGCACGACCCGCAGGCGGTTTGAGCCAATCGTCACCGTCTCGTTATGCCCAATACTCTTGTTCCGGTCATGCCCCACCGAGTGGCTCTCATCCACCTCCACCACAATGTCCTGATTGCGCTCGGCATGGATGTACAGCTGCTCCAACCCCTTCTTGTCCTCCATGCGGATTTCATTGAAGTTGGCCGGTGTGCCGCCTTTGCTGGAGCGGCTTTTCATCCCGCTTTGGGTGGCGTTTTCCGGCAAGTCGTAAGGCACGGTCTGCTCGGCGTTGTACACCCGGCCGGTGATGATCGGCCGGTCTGGATCGCCTTCCAGGAAGCTCACAATCACTTCCTGGCCGATCCGTGGGATCTGCATCGAGCCCCAGTTTTTTCCGGCCCAGGACTGCGATACGCGAATCCAGCATGAGCTGTTTTCGTTGGACTGGTCGTGGCGGTCCCAATAGAAATGCACCTTGACCCGGCCATATTGGTCGGTCCAGATTTCTTCGCCTTTGGGGCCCACCACCAGCGCGGTCTGCGGGCCTTTGACGATGGGCCGGTAGGTGTTGGCCAGCGGGCGGAAACTCTGTTGTGCGTCGATGCAGGTGAGGGTGCTTTCGAACTGGGCCGAAGGCGCGCCACCGCCGCTTTCGAGGCTTTCCTGGGAGATGTAGTAGCGGGCGCCGACGATCAGGTATTCGCGGTTCTGGTCGCGGCGACTGAAGCCGGTGAGGCTGAACAGGTGGCCGGAACCCAGGCCGCGCGCATTGCCGCTGAACTCCACTTGTTCGTGCAGGGTTTGCAGGGCTTCGATGCGGGTGCGGGCGTAGTGTTCGCCGTCTTCGCTTTTGACGTAGGTGCCGGGGTAGTCGTACAGCGGGTAGTCGCCGGCGGTGTGCGGGCGCGGCATGGCCGAGCGCACGTCGATGCTCGCGCTGGGGCGCTGGAAGTCGTAGTCGTTGAGCTCAAGGGAGCCGGGCTGTACTTCCTGTGCCAGGTGCCAGTTGTGCATATGGTCGCGTTCGCGCTGCTGCTCGTCCTTGGGGTAGTAAGGCACCGAGGCGTAGCCGGGCACGTTGGCGTGGGCACCGTAGGCATCGGCCAGCACCAGCACGTGGCGGTCCTGCTCGTGGCGGAAGAAGTAGTAGATGCCTTCCTGTTCCATCAGGCGGCTGACGAAATCGAAGCTGGTCTCGCGGTACTGCACGCAGTATTCCCACTCGCGGTACGGCCGGCTCAGGGCGTCTTCGAAGTCGGAAAAGCCCAGGTCGCGAAACACCTGCTTGATGATCTGCGGGATGCTCAGGTTCTGGAAAATCCGGCAGTCGGAGGTGCGGCTCAGCAGCCACAACCACGGGCGCAAAGTCACCTGATAGCTGGCGAACTGGCCCTGGTCGATGTTCTGGCTGCAGCGGGCGACGATACCGTGGAAGTGCCGCTCGCCACCGTCCGCCAGTTGCAGGTTCAGGCTCATGGGCTTGCCCAGCAACTGGTTGAGGTCGATGTTGGCGTCCAGCGAGGTCAGCTGCAGTTCGAAATTGAACAGCCGACCCAGCTCTTCGCCGCCACCCATTTCATTGAGCAGCAGCACATCCGGCCCCAGGGGGCTGGTGATCTTGGCCAGGCGTGAGGCTTGGTTGAATAACATCGGTTAACCCGTAAATAGCGTAATAACTGTAGGAACCGGCTCC